>NZ_WWIC01000298.1:0-5481 GCF_009872555.1 Streptomyces sp. SID5643 | reverse complement strand
CTCGACGCGGTTGACGCGGATGCCCCACTTGCCGGTGGCCTCGTCGAGGACGCCGCGCAGGGCCGCGTTGATCTCCTCGCGGGAGGTGAGGGTCCGCTCCAGGTCCATGCCGCCGATGATGTTGCGCAGCGTGGTGACGGTGAGCTGCTCGATCGCCTGGATGTAGCTGGCGACTTCGTAGGTGGCGGCCCGTGCGTCGGTGACCTGGTAGTAGATGACGGTGTCGATGTTGACGACCAGGTTGTCCTGGGTGATCACCGGCTGCGGCGGGAAGGGCACGACCTGTTCGCGCAGGTCGATGCGGTTGCGGATCGTGTCGATGAACGGGACGACGATGTTGAGGCCCGCGTTGAGTGTCCGCGTGTAGCGGCCGAAGCGCTCGACGATGGCCGCGCTGGCCTGTGGGATGACTTGGATCGTCTTGATCAGGGCGATGAAGACCAACACCACCAGAATGATCAGGACGATGATGACCGGTTCCATCGTCGTTCCCCGTGTCCCTTCTCCGCTGCGGCGTCTTCGGCAGATCTTATGGTTGTCGAAGATCTTGCTGGTCGAGTCTGACAGACCGTCGCGTAGCTGGCGAGGAGTTCACTCCAGTTACGTCCTGCGAGGTCACATCACGATCGCGGTGGCTCCCTCGATGTCCACGACATCCACTTCCTCGCCTGATTCGTAGGCGCGGCCGGTGTCGAGGGCGCGGGCCGACCAGACCTCTCCGGCCAGCTTGATCCGGCCTCCGGAGGCGTCGACGCGTTCCAGGACGACGGCTCGTCTGCCCTTCAACGCCTCCACGCCGGAGGCGAACTGGGGGCGTTGAGCGCGGTGCCGGTTCGCGATGGGGCGGACGACGGCGATGCCCGCGGCCGAGATGACGGCGAAGACCGCGACCTGGGCGACGGCTCCGCCGCCGAAGACGCCGGTGACCACCGCCGCGGCGATGGCGCCCACCGCCAGCATGCCGAGTTCGGGCATCGCGGTGACCACGAGCGCGATGCCGAGCGCTGCCGCGCCGATCAGCCACCACAGCCATGCGTCGATTTCCACATGGTCATGGTAGGTCCGCGGGCCCCGTCGCCGACAGGGCGCCCGTGGTGTGAAATCCCGTTCTTACCCTGGGATTTGGAAGGCGAAGGTCAGGATCAGGAGAGCGGGAGGCCCTGCGCCGTCCAGCGCTCGCCCGACTGTTCGACGACGAGCGGGAGGCCGAAGCAGAGGGAGAGGTTGCGGGAGGTGAGCTCCAGCTCCAGCGGGCCGGCGGCGAGCACCTTGCCCTGGCGGATCATGAGGACGTGGGTGAAGCCCGGGGGGATCTCCTCGACGTGGTGGGTGACCATGAGCATCGAGGGGGCGATCGGGTCGAGGGCGAGGCGGCCGAGGCGGCGGACCAGGTCCTCGCGGCCGCCGAGGTCGAGGCCGGCGGCGGGCTCGTCGAGGAGGAGCAGCTCGGGGTCGGTCATCAGGGCGCGGGCGATCAGGGTGCGCTTGCGCTCGCCCTCGGAGAGGGTGCCGAACCTGCGGTCCAGGTACTCGCTCATGCCGAGGCGGTCGAGGAAGGCGCGGGCGCGCTGTTCGTCGATGTCCTCGTAGTCCTCGTGCCAGGTGGCGGTCATGCCGTACGCGGCGGTGAGGACCGTCTCCAGGACCGTCTGGCGCTTGGGGAGCTTCTCGGTCATGGCGATGCCGGCCATGCCGATGCGGGGGCGCAGCTCGAAGACGTCGGTGCCGGGCCGGCCGAGGGTCTCGCCGAGGATGGCGGTGGTGCCGGAGCTGGGGAAGAGGTAGGTGGAAGCGAGGTTGAGGAGGGTGGTCTTGCCGGCGCCGTTCGGGCCGAGGATGACCCAGCGCTCGCCCTCCTTGACCGACCAGGAGACCTGGTCCACCAGAGCCCGGCCCTCACGGACCACGGATACGTCCTGAAGCTCCAGAACATCGCTCATGAGCGCGTTGTCTCCCCTTGCAGTGTGGCCGGTCTCGGCTGTCGCGTAAGCCTGTGGCTCGGTCCGCCGCGCCGGTGGGCGCAGCCCTCCATGAAATCTACGCCACCGGTCGGCCGGGGGATTCCCTTGGTCCGGCCCTAGGGTGGGAGCATGCTCACGGAACCACGTGCTGGACGTCTCGCAGCTTGGGGAAATGCCCTTTTGGCCGGGCTTGTCTCGCCGGACGACGCCGTCCTGGCCATCGTCGGCGCGGACGCGGTGCACCGGGTGGAGGGGCTGCCGGGTGAGTCGGGGCAGGTCGGGCTGACGCTCGCGCTCGGGCGGCTGCGGATGCTCGGGGTGACCGGGCTGCGGGTGGCTCTGCCCGCGCCGGGGCATCCGCTGGGGCTGAGCGGGCCGCCCGAGTTCAACGCGCGTGCGCTGGAGGCCGAGGAGGCGGTGGTCGGTCACGGGGCCGCCTACGGGCTGGTGCCGGACGTGTACGAGGCCGGGCCCGAGGGCGTGCAGGTCGAGGTGGTGTGGCATGTGCTGCCGGTGCGGGAGGCGCCGCCCGCGGATGTGCCGTCGCTGGGCGAGGCGGAGCGGGAGCTGGCGGAGGCGCTGCGGGAGGCCACGGAGGTGCTGACGCGGCTGGACGTGGCCGGGTCCGGGCCGGTGGCGGAGGCGGCGATCGACGCGTACCGGGCGCGGGCCGAGCGGGGTCGGGAGGTGCTGGCGCCGGGGTATCCGCCGCGGGCGGTGCGGGTGCTGGAGCTGGCGCAGCGGGTGGGGACGCTGATCACGGTGGCGACGGAGCGTGGGCACGGGGGCGCGGTGAGTTCGTCGGAGATCTCCGCTCGGCGGGAGGCGTTGCGGCCGGTGGAGCGAACGGCTCGGCGGGCGCAGGTCGCGGCGTACAACTCCGTTGTGGAGGAGCGGGAGAGGGGGGTGCGGTGACCGCGCTCCCCGGTGACCGGCGTCGGTACGAGGTACCCGGAGGCTTCGCCCCCAGACCGCCGTCGGCCTGAACGGCCTCGTCCTCAAGCGCCGGACGGGCCGGATCGCACGGCACTGCACGGCACATGCCGGACCGGCCTCCCGGGCAGGACCGGGAGGCCGGTGGCACCTCCGGCTCGGAGACGGAGGTGGTGCGTCAGTGGTTGACGGCGACGTTGCCGAAGGCCGGGTTCAGGATGCCCACGACGTTCACGCTGTTGCCGGACACGTTGACCGGGACGTGCACCGGGGCCTGGACGACGTTGCCCGAGCCGACGCCCGGGGAGCCCACGGCCTGGCCGTCCGCGTGCGCGCTGGTGGCGGAGGCCATGCCCGCGCCGGCGGCCAGGAGGCCACCCGTCACCATCGTCACGGCCGCTGCCTTCTTCAGGTTCTTCACTTCTGAGCCCTCCTTGCGATTGCCGCGGCAGGCGCCGCAGCACGCACTGGAGAACGGCGGAGATCCATCGAGGTTGCGCCATGTGAGGGACGTTCCCACGACAGTATGAATCTCGGCCCGGAACGCAACCTTCCGTGTTGCCGTGGGCGGAGCCTGTCAGCCCGTCACGCCATGGCGAACGGCCCACAACGCGGCCTGCGTTCGGTCGGCCAGGTCGAGTTTCATCAGGATGTTCGAGACGTGGGTCTTGACGGTCTTCTCGGAGAGGACGAGCGCGCGGGCGATCTCCCGGTTGGAGCGGCCGTCCGCTATCAGCCCGAGTACCTCGCGTTCCCGCTCGGTCAGCGAACCGGCCCTTCCCGTACCTGAGTTGGTCTCCTCCTGCGCCAGCAGGGCGCCGGCGACCTCCGGCTGGAGGAGGATGTGCCCGGCGTGCACCGAGCGGATGGCCCCGGCGAGCGCGTCGGGGTCGACGTCCTTGTAGACGTACCCGGCGGCGCCGGCGCGCAGGGCCGGGACCACCGTGCGCTGTTCGGTGAAGCTGGTGACGACCAGCACGCGCGCGGGGTTGGCCAGCTCGCGGAGTCTGCGCAGGGCGTCGACGCCGTCCATGCCCGGCATCTTGACGTCCATGAGGATGACGTCGGGCTTCAGCTCCTCGGCACGGTCGACTCCTTCGGCGCCGTCCGCCGCCTCGCCGACGACCTCGATGTCGTCCTGCACTTCGAGGAAGGTGCGCAGCCCCCGCCGGACGACCTGGTGGTCGTCGACGAGCAGCACCTTGATCGCGTCAGCCACCGGGGACCTCCATCTCGATGACGGTGCCCTTGCCGGGCACCGATTCCACGGTCAGCGAGCCGCCGGCGCCGCTCGCCCGGTCCCGCATGGAGACCAGGCCTAGATGGCGCCCCGCGTGACGCACCGCCTGCGGGTCGAAGCCGCTGCCGTCGTCCGTGATCCGCAGGACGGCTCCGCCGCCGCGGCGGTCCAGGGTCACGTCGACGTGGTCGGCGCCGGAGTGGCGCAGGGCGTTGTGCAGGGCTTCCTGCGCGACGCGCAGGAGGGCCTCCTCCTGGGATGCGGGCAGGGCCTTCACTCCGTGGCCGGCGAAGGTGACGCGGGCGCTGTGGGCCCGGTCGAGGACCTGTATCTGTGTCCGGAGGGTCGCCACGAGGCCGTCCTCGTCGAGGGCGGCGGGCCGCAACTCCACGACTGCGGCGCGCAGTTCGTCGGCGGCCTCGGCGGCCAGGGCCGCGACCTGCTGGAGTTCGCCCTTGGCGCGGGAGGGGTCGCGGTCCACCAGGCGGGCCGCGGCCTGGGCGGTCAGGCGCAGGGAGAACAGCTTCTGGCTGACCGCGTCGTGCAGTTCGTGGGCGAGGCGGGAGCGCTCCTCGGCGATGGTCAGTTCCCGGCTGCGCTCGTAGAGGCGGGCGTTGGTGAGGGCTATTGCGGCGTGCTGGGCGAGGATGCCGAGCAGTTCCTCATCGTCCTCGGTGAAACCGCAGCCGCCTTCGGGCCGCTCACAGTTCTTGTTGGCCAGGAAGAGCGCTCCGATGACCTCGTCACCGTCGCGGACCGGCAGGCCCAGGAAGTCGACCAGGTCCGGGTGGGCTTTCGGCCAGCCCTCGAAGCGGGGGTCCTTGCGGACGTCCGCGAGCCGTTCGGCCCTCGCCTCGTGCAGCATCGCGGCGAGGATGCCGTGCTGACGCGGGAGGGGGCCGATGGCCTTCCACTGCTCCTCGCTGACGCCGTCGACGACGAACTGGGCGAAGCCGCCGTGGTCGTCCGGGACGCCGAGCGCGGCGTACTGCGCGTCGAGCAGTTCGCGGGCCGAGGCGACGATCGTCTTGAGGACGTCGCGCACCTCGAGATGCCTGCTCATGGCCAGCAACGCGGAACTCACCGCGGCGAGGCCGGACCGGGGGCCGTGACTCATGTCCTCACGGTACCGGCGGGCTGTGACAGCGCGGATCGGCCCGGTGGCGGCGGGCGTCCGGTCCGGTGGGCCTAGGTCGCAGGGCCGAGACGGCCCGGTGCCGCGGTGCAGGGCCGGGGCGGCTCCGTTCCCACGGTGCAGGGCCGGGGCGGCTCCGTTCCCACGGTGTGGGCACGCTGTCACGACGACGAAGCGGATCATGCCGGTTGCGATCATCGCCGGGGCGTCGA
>NZ_WWIC01000297.1:0-37012 GCF_009872555.1 Streptomyces sp. SID5643 | reverse complement strand
CAGCTCTCCGGCGGCCAGCAGCAGCGCGTCGCCGTGGCCCGCGCGCTGATCAACCACCCCAAGGTGCTCCTGCTCGACGAGCCGCTCGGCGCCCTCGACCTCAAGCTGCGCCGCCAGATGCAGCTGGAGCTCAAGCGCATCCAGACCGAGGTCGGCATCACCTTCATCCACGTCACGCACGACCAGGAGGAGGCCATGACCATGGCCGACACGGTCGCCGTGATGAACGGGGGCCGTGTCGAGCAACTGGGCGCGCCCACCGACCTCTACGAGAACCCGCGCACGACGTTCGTCGCGAACTTCCTCGGCACCTCCAACTTCATCGAGGCCGAGGTCGACTCCAGCAGCGGCGAGGAGATCGTGCTGAAGGCGGGCGGCGGCAAGCTCGTCCTGCCCGGGGCGCGATGCTCGGCACCCACGTCCACCGGCGGCAAGGTGCTGGTCGGCGTCCGCCCGGAGAAGATCTCCCTCAGCCACGCGGACGACGCCGGCGAGATCCCCGAGGGCCGCAACCGCATCACGGGCCGGATCGCCGACTCCAGCTTCATCGGCGTCTCCACGCAGTACGTCGTCGACAGCCCGGTCTGCCCCGACTTCGAGGTCTACGCCCAGAACATCGACCGCGACCCCCGCCTGGTGCCCGGCGCCGAGGTCGTCCTGCACTGGAACCCGGCCCACACCTTCGGTCTGGACGCCGCCCAGGACGCCGAGGCCGGAGTGGAAGAGGCGGTCTGATGAGCACACTCACCGAGGCGCCACCGCCGCTCGCGCCCGAGGCGCCCGAACCGAAGCCGCCGAAGCGCAGAGGCCGCTTCACGCCGTACTGGCTGCTGCTGCCCGGCATCCTCTGGCTGCTGGTGTTCTTCGCGTTGCCGATGATCTACCAGGCCTCCACGTCCGTGCAGACGGGCTCCCTGGAGGAGGGCTACAAGGTCACCTGGCACTTCGCCACCTACTGGGACGCGCTGTCCGCGTACTGGCCGCAGTTCGTCCGCTCGGTGCTCTACGCGGGCACGGCGACGATCCTGTGCCTGCTGCTCGGCTACCCGCTCGCGTACCTGATCGCCTTCCGCGCGGGCCGCTGGCGGAACCTGATCATGATCCTGGTGATCGCGCCGTTCTTCACCAGCTTCCTGATCCGCACCCTCGCCTGGAAGACGATCCTCGCGGACGGCGGACCCGTCGTCGGCGCGCTGAACACGCTGCACGTCCTGGACGTCACCAACTGGCTCGGCATGACCGCCGGCGACCGCGTCCTCGCCACCCCGCTCGCCGTGGTCTGCGGTCTGACGTACAACTTCCTGCCGTTCATGATCCTGCCGCTCTACACCTCGCTGGAGCGCATCGACGGACGGCTCCACGAAGCCGCCGGGGATCTGTACGCGCGCCCCTCGACGACCTTCCGCAAGGTCACCTTCCCGCTGTCGATGCCGGGTGTCGTCTCCGGCACGCTGCTCACCTTCATTCCGGCGGCCGGTGACTACGTGAACGCCGATCTGCTGGGCTCCACCGACACCCGCATGGTCGGAAACGTCATCCAGACACAGTTCCTGAGAGTCCTCGACTATCCGACGGCCGCGGCGCTCTCCTTCATCCTCATGGCGGCCATCCTGCTCATGGTCACCCTCTACATCCGCAGGTCCGGGACGGAGGATCTGGTCTAAATGCCCTTCGTCGACTGGCTCAAGAGAAATCTCGTCGTCCTCGCGGGACTGCTGACCCTCGGCTATCTGCTCCTGCCGAACGTCGTCGTGACGGTGTTCTCCTTCAACAAACCGAAGGGGCGCTTCAATTACGAGTGGCAGCAGTTCTCCCTGGACGCCTGGAAGGACCCGTGCGGGGTCTCCGGGCTGTGCGGGTCGCTGTCCCTCAGCCTCCAGATTGCGTTGTGGGCGACGCTCGGTGCCACGCTCCTCGGCACCCTGATCGCCTTCGCCCTGGTCCGCTACCGGTTCCGCGCCCGCGGTGCCGTGAACTCGCTGATCTTCCTGCCGATGGCGATGCCCGAGGTCGTCATGGCCGCCTCGCTGCTCACCCTGTTCCTCAACATGGGCGCCCAGCTGGGTTTCTGGACGATTCTCATCGCCCACATCATGTTCTGCCTGAGTTTCGTGGTCACGGCCGTCAAGGCGCGTGTGATGTCGATGGACCCGAAACTGGAGGAGGCGGCCCGGGACTTGTACGCGGGCCCGTTCCAGACCTTCGTCCGGGTCACCCTGCCGATCGCGGCACCGGGAATCGCGGCGGGCGCACTGCTTGCTTTCGCGCTCTCCTTCGACGACTTCATCATCACGAATTTCAACGCCGGTTCGACCGTCACGTTCCCCATGTTCGTCTGGGGCTCGGCGCAGCGCGGAACGCCCGTTCAGATCAATGTCATCGGCACGACCATGTTCGTCGTCGCCGTACTGTTCGTCCTGGTTTCCATGGTCGCCGGAAACCGTCGCAACAGGCACAAGGCATAACCGTAGGGAGTTGACATCATGGCCCCTGGCGCCATGAACCAGTGGACCCGTTCGCTTTCCGACGCCCAGCCGGTCCCGTACTGGCTGGACGACCCCGGCCGGCCCCGGCCCGAACCCGCCCTCACCACCTCCGAGACCTGCGACCTGCTGGTCGTCGGCGGCGGCTACAGCGGACTGTGGACGGCGCTGATCGCCAAGGAGCGCGACCCGCAGCGGGACGTGGTGCTGGTGGAGGGCCGCGAGGCGGGCTGGGCCGCCTCCGGCCGCAACGGCGGCTTCTGCGCCGCCTCCCTCACCCACGGTCTGCCCAACGGCCTCACCCGCTGGCCCGGCGAGATCCACAGGCTCCAGGAGCTGGGCGACCGCAACCTCGACGCGATCGAGGCCGCGGTCGCCCGGCACGGCATCGACTGCGACTTCGAACGCACCGGCGAGATCGACGTCGCCACCGAGCCCTACCAGGCGCGGGAGCTGCGCGAGTGGCACGAGGAGACCGCCCGGCAGGGCCTGGCCGACGGCGTCGAGTTCCTG
The DNA here is from genome assembly GCF_009872555.1 of Streptomyces sp. SID5643. Taxonomy (NCBI): domain Bacteria; kingdom Bacillati; phylum Actinomycetota; class Actinomycetes; order Kitasatosporales; family Streptomycetaceae; genus Streptomyces; species Streptomyces sp. SID5643. The sequence goes on along the minus strand of NZ_WWIC01000297.1, from coordinate 34,016 downwards.
GACGCCGACGCCGTACGGGAGCAGGTGAACTCACCCACCTTCCAGGCGGGCCTGTGGGACCGCAGGGGCGTCGCCATGCTGAACCCCGCGAAGCTCGCCTGGGGCCTGAAGCGGGCGTGCGTGGCCCTGGGCGTGCGCGTCTACGAGCACACCCCCGCCCTGACACTGAAGCCGTACGGCCCCGGCATGGCCGTCCGCACCCCCTACGGCCGGATCCGCGCCCGCCGGGTCGCCCTCGGCACGAACATCTTCCCGAACCTGGTCAGACGGGTCCGCTCGTACACCGTCCCGGTCTACGACTACGCGCTGATGACCGAACCGCTCACGCCCGGGCAGCTCGACGCGATCGGCTGGAAGAACCGCCAGGGCCTCGGCGACAGCGCCAACCAGTTCCACTACTTCCGGCTGTCCGCCGACAATCGGATTCTCTGGGGCGGCTACGACGCGATCTACCCCTACGGCGGCCGCGTCCGCGCCGAGTACGACGACCGCCCCGAGACCTACGCCAAGCTCGCCGGGCACTTCTTCACCTGCTTCCCGCAGCTGGAGGGCGTCCGCTTCTCCCACGCCTGGGGCGGTGCGATCGACACCTGCTCCCGCTTCTCGGCGTTCTTCGGCAGCGCCCACCAGGGCAAGGTGGCCTACGCGGCCGGGTACACCGGCCTCGGGGTCGGTGCGACCCGGTTCGGCGCCGAGGTGATGCTGGACCTGCTGGCGGGGGAGCGCACCGAGCTCACCGAGCTGGAGATGGTCCGCAGGAAGCCCCTGCCGTTCCCGCCCGAGCCGTTCGCCTGGACGGGCATCGCCCTCACCAAGTGGTCACTGGCCCGCGCGGACGCCCAGGGCGGCCGGCGCAACCTGTGGCTGCGCACGATGGACCGGTTGGGGCTGGGATTCGACAGCTGACCGACCGGGTGTGATCCGGTTCACTCCAAAGGGGTGCCGGAACCCGCGTAATGGCCGGGGGGACACCCCCTTCTCCCTCGTGATGCCCTCCGGACGCCCCGCGCGTCCGTGAGGTTCGCGAGAGAGAAGGGGGTCTTTGACGATGACCGGTGCGAAGACGGCGGTCGAGTGGCTCGCATCCGTCGCGCCCGATCCCGAGGCCTGCCGCTGGGAGTGGGAGCGCAACCCGCTCGGCGTGGCGCTGCTGCCGGCGGGCAGCGCCTGGGACGTGCTCATCCTGCCCGGGGACCTCGGCTACGCCACGCTCGACGTGCTGAGCCGTGTCCTCGACCGGCAGGGTCCCGTGCTCGTCGATTTCGGTGACGCGCGCATGGGCTTCTTCGTGCCCCCGGGCACCGCCGCCCGCTGGCTCGGCACCGGCATCCGCACGGCGGGCGCCGGCACCTGGATCGTCGTGCCGTACCCGGGCCGCTCCTCACCCGGTGGCGTCCGCTGGCTGGTACCGCCCGACGGCTCGGGCCTGCTGACCGATCCGGCCCTGCTGGAACTGGCCATGCACGAGGCGGCGGCGGGGCTGGCGACGCAGAACGACGGTCAGGGCCCCGGTGGTTGAGGCCGTCCGGGCGGCGTCCTTGCCCGGACGGACAGCCACAGCGACGTCAGCAGCACCGAACTCAGACACCAACTGCCCGCCACGTCCAGGGGCCAGTGGTAGCCGCGGCGGACCAGGCCGTAACTCGCGCCGAGGACCAGGGCGACGCAGAGGGTGATCAGGGTGCGGCGGGCCAGGGCCGTGCGCAGCCAGGGGAGCAGCAGCAGGGTGGCGCAGCCGTAGGCGACGGCGGCGGTGGCGGTGTGGCCCGAGGGGTAGTAGCCGGTGCCGGGCGGGACGGCCGGGGTGCCCGGACGGTCGGTGAGCTCTTTGAGCGGGACGACCAGCGCCGGGACCAGGGCCATGAGCAGCGCCCCCGCCGCGACGGGCAGCCACCACCGGTCCACGCCCGCGCGGCGGTGGCGCACGGCGGCGTACCCGAGCGCGACGGCGAGCACCGGGACCGCGACCGGGACGTTGCCCAGGTCGGAGAGGAGTTCGGAGCAGCGGTCCGGGTTCACCAGGACGCGGCTGAGCCGCTCGTCGAGCCGCACGAGCGGGCCGTCGGCGACGACCTGCCAGGTGATCAGGGCGAAGAGGAGGGCCGGAAGGGCGAGCAGGAGGGCGACACAGACCGGGGACGTGGTGCGTTCCTGGGCTGCGGGGTTCGGCATGGGGCACAGCTTGGCACGAGCACCGACGTCCGCTCGCGGCCCCTGCGGAGGATCACGTGGACGACGGGTCACCCGACGACGGCCTCTCCGACGCCCTGGGCCACCACCCGCGCGGAGTCCACCGTCCGGAACGGGACCGGCAACCGGAAGACCCTGATCTGGCTGGATCCCCTGACCGGCCTGCTGCGGCGGGCGGCCGAGGCGGGCCACGGCCCGCACAGCGTCTCGGCACTCACCGAGATGCTCACGAAGGGGGAGCAGAGGGAGGTCGGCCGCCCCGGAACAGGGGGGGTGGTTCCGGGGCGGCCGTCCGGACCGGAACGTCGCGCGCCCCGGGGGGTTTGGGGCGGGCGACCGTCCGATCGGTGAGGAGATCCAGAGCCTCAGGCTCCGGTTGTGTGCGCGAGGGCACGACCAGGTCGAAGCTGGGGAGGCCCCGGCCTGATGTCACCCACAGTCCCCTGCGGGCGGGGTGTATCTCTCATCTGGGTAGAACCTACGACAGGGGCGGGGCGCAGGACAGGCCATGGGGCCGCCTGTCATCCACCTCGCACACCTTCTTCACACGCTCTGCCGCTCGCCGCCCCGGTAGTGGAACCGGGGCGGCTCACCTGCCTCGACGGGGGCTCAGATGCGAGCGCCGGCGGTTCAGATCCGGGAGAACGCCTGCTCGATGATGTCGAGGCCCTCGTTCAGCAGGTCCTCGCCGATCACCAGCGGGGGCAGGAAGCGGAGCACGTTGCCGTAGGTGCCACAGGTCAGGACCAGCAGGCCCTCGGCGTGGCAGGCCTTGGCGAGCGCGCCGGTCGCCTCCGGGTTCGGCTCCTTGGTGGCGCGGTCCTTGACCAGCTCGATGGCGATCATCGCGCCGCGGCCGCGGACGTCGCCGATGATGTCGAACTTCTCGGCCATGGCGCCGAGGCGGGCCTTCATGACCGCCTCGATGTTCTTCGCCCTGGCGTTGAGGTCGAGCTCCTTCATCGTCTCGATCGAGCCGAGGGCGCCCGCGCAGGCGACCGGGTTGCCGCCGTAGGTGCCGCCCAGGCCGCCGGCGTGCGCGGCGTCCATGATCTCGGCGCGACCGGTGACGGCCGCGAGCGGCAGACCGCCCGCGATGCCCTTCGCCGTCGTGATCAGGTCCGGGACGATGCCCTCGTCCTCGCACGCGAACCACTGGCCCGTGCGGCAGAAGCCGGACTGGATCTCGTCGGCGACGAAGACGATGCCGTTGTCCTCGGCGAACTTGCGGATCGCCGGCAGGAAGCCCTTGGCCGGCTCGATGAAGCCACCCTCGCCGAGCACCGGCTCGATGATGACCGCGGCGACGTTCTCGGCGCCGACCTGCTTGCTGATCTGGTCGATGGCCTGCGCGGCGGCCTCCGGACCGGCGTTCTCCGCACCGGTCGGCCAGCGGTAGCCGTACGCCACCGGCACCCGGTACACCTCGGGGGCGAACGGGCCGAAGCCGTGCTTGTACGGCATGTTCTTCGCGGTCAGCGCCATGGTGAGGTTGGTGCGGCCGTGGTAGCCGTGGTCGAACACCACGACGGCCTGGCGCTTGGTGTAGGCCCGCGCGATCTTGACCGCGTTCTCGACGGCCTCGGCGCCGGAGTTGAACAGGGCGCTCTTCTTGGCGTGGTCACCGGGGGTGAGCTCGGCGAGCGCCTCGGCGACCTCGACGTACCCCTCGTAGGGCGTGACCATGAAACAGGTGTGGGTGAAGTCGGCGAGCTGCGCCGACGCCCGCCGTACGACGGCCTCGGCGGAGGCGCCCACGGACGTCACGGCGATGCCCGACCCGAAGTCGATCAGCCGGTTCCCGTCGACGTCCTCGATGATCCCGCCACCGGCACGCGCCGTGAACACGGGCAGCACGGACCCCACGCCCTGCGCGACCGCGGCAGTACGGCGGGCCTGAAGCTCCTGCGACTTCGGACCGGGAATGGCGGTGACGACGCGGCGCTCCTGCGGAAGTGCGGTCATGCGGGGCTCCTGGGGTGGTGCGGATGGTCTCTTACGGACGCTCGGCTTCTTTTCTCGCAGGCTAGGGCGGGGAAAGGGGGGTGGGCATGCTCCATGTGGGCGTTGTCGGCGGAGCGCCTTGTCCGGGGTGGACATGGCAGTCTCGTGCACCGGTGCCCACGACCCGGCCGTGTAAGCGGTGAACTCCCCGCGGGTGGGCGTTAGATTGGCTCGCTGATGGTGGACGGAGCGGCTGGTCAGGGGGCAAGGGCGATGGACAGCGACGGGACGCAGGACGCGCGGGGTACGCATGCGAGTCCCGTGCCGCGCCCGGCAGGGCCCCCGGAGGTGCCGGCGATGCCTCCGCTGCCGCCCCGGGCACCGGCGACGCCGCCGCTGCCGGACGGGTCGGCGTTCCTCGCCTGGCTGCGCGCGCCGCGCCCGGACGCCGCGCCGGGCGTATGGCGGTTCGGGCACCGGCCGCGCCCCGCCGAGGAACCGGAGGAGATCCCGACCCGGCAGCTGCTCAGCGGGGCGCTGATCGCCTTCCTCGTGGGATGGCTGATCTGGTCCCTCTTGCAGAACGGCTACCTCGGCACGTGGTGGTGGGTGCCGTTCGACCTGATCGTTCCCGATGCCTGGCGCGGTGGCGACAGCGATCTCGGGGAGACCGGGACGTTCATCGTCTACCAGGGCTACGAGCTGCTCGTCGCCCTGGCGATCATGGTCGGGGCGGCCCGGCTCGGCCGCTGGGGCGAGGTGTGGCGCCGCTTCGTCACCCCGCGTTTCCGCCGGCCTCAGGAGCAGCAGACCCGTACGGCGCCCGAGGACGACCCGGCCCAGTGGAACGAGCTGCGCGCCGCCGGGGCCCCCGACGCCGCCGAGCGGCTCGCCGCCGAGGCCCGCTCCGGACTGATGCGGGACGTCGACCACGCCCGGATCCTCCGCGCCTGGCAGGGCGTGCGCACCGGACGGCACAGCCTCGCCACCTTCAGCGGCGCCGTGCTCAAGGACGGTGCCGCCGCATGCCTGCACCCCTCCGGGGAGCGCGACCTGCCCGCCCGGCTCGCCCGGCACGACCTCGTGACCGGGCAGGTGCGGCTCGGTACCACCGTGGACGACGCCCGCAACCCGTACGCCTACCGCGGCACGGGCCTCGCTCTCGGGCCCGACCTGCTCGGCACCTCGCTCGTCGCCGTCGGCCCCGCCGGATCCGGCAAGACCGGGACCGTCGTCCGCCCCCTCGCCGAGTCGCTCTGCCTGCACGCCCTCGCCGGGCGCGCCGCCGTGGTCGTCGTCGGGGCGGCCGGCGCCGGGCTCGGTCCGGCCGACGCGTACGACGTGGTCGTACGGATCGGGAACCAGGACTCCGAGTACGACCTCGATCTCTACGGCGGCAGCACCGACCCGGACGAGGCCGCGGCCGTGCTCGCCGAGGCCCTCGTCGGGGACCTCGCCGATCCGCACCCCGGCAGTGACAGCCGCCGGTCCACCACCGTCCTCGCCCAGTTGCTCGGGCCGTTCCGGGCCGTGCACGGACGTTTCCCCTCCGTACCGGAGCTGCGCCAGCTGCTGGACGGGGCGCCGGGGCCGTTCGCCGCGCTGCGCCAGGGGCTCCAGGAGACCGGGCAGGAGTCCCTGCTGCGGGAGCTCGACGCCCGGGAGCGGCAGATGGGGCAGCCCGGGGACGTCGGCGGGGTGCTGGGCGATCGCGTGGCGCTGCTCGACCGGCCCGCCTTCGCCGGGTTCTTCGACACCTCCGGGCAGTCCCGGCCCTTCACGCTCAAGGCCCTCGACCACCCGGTGCGGGTACGCATCGACCTGCCCCAGCGCGGCCACGCCGACGCCTCCAAGATGCTGGCCCGCCTCGTGCTCGCGCAGTTCACGGCCAGTGTCGCCGTACGCGAGGACCGGTCGCTGTTCGCCTGCCTCCTGCTGGACGACGCGACCGGGGTGGTGACGCCCGAGGCCGTGCGCGGCATCCAGCGGTTGCGGTCCGGCAACGCCGGGGTGGTGCTCACCCTGCGGACCCTGGACGACGTGGCCCGGCCCCTGCGCGGGCCGCTGCTCGGGGCCACGGGATGCCGGATGGCGCTGTCGGGGCTCACGCCGTGGGACGGGCAGGACTTCGCCGAGGTGTGGGGCAAGGAGTGGACCGAGGCCCGCGACGTCACCGACCGGCAGATCATCGCGGAGACGCCGGCCGGCAAGGCCGTGCACATGCTGCGCCGGGTGATCACCGGCAAGGCCCCGACCGCGCGGGCGGTGACCGTGCGGCAGGTCGAGCGGGAACGCTGGTCCGCCTCCGAGCTGGCGCACGGCGTACCGGCGGGGCACGCGGTGCTGTCGCTGACCGACGTCAAGGGCGAGCACGCGCCTCCGCTGCTGGTGGACCTGCGGGGCTGACCCTTTCGCACCCGCGGGGGCACGAGGGGACCGTACAGTGAGGCAGAATCGTCACAGGTCGTTCATACGCGGCGGCCAAAAGTCCACAGTGATCACACCGCCCTGACGCAGAAGGCCTCATGCCCCCGACGCTCGCCTCGCTCGTCCACCACTCCGCGCTGAAGCTGACCGTGCGGGCGGGCGAAGACCGCCTCGACGTGCCGGTCCGTTGGGCGCACCCCAGCGAGCTCGCCGACCCCGTCCCCTACATGGAGGGCGGGGAACTGCTGCTGATCACCGCCCTCAAGCTGGACGCCGAGGACCCGGAGGCCATGCGCCGCTACGTGCGGAGGCTGGCCGGGGCCGGAGTGGCCGGCCTCGGCTTCGCCGTCGGCGTCAACTACGAGGAGATCCCCGCCGCGCTCGTCGACGCCGCCGAACGGGAGGGCCTGCCGCTGCTGGAGGTCCCGCGCCGCACCCCGTTCCTCGCCATCAGCAAGGCCGTCTCCGCCGCGATCGCCGCCGACCAGTACCGGGCCGTCACCGCCGGGTTCGCCGCCCAGCGGGAGCTGACCCGGCAGGCCCAGACCGGCGGGCCGGAGGGGCTGCTGGCCGCGCTCGCCGCGCAGGTCGACGGCTGGGCGGCGCTGTACGACGCCTCGGGCGCCGTCGTCGCCACGGCGCCGGAGTGGGCCGTGCGGCGCGCCGCACGGCTCACCGGTGACGTGCAGAAGCTGCGGGACCGTCCCGCCCCGGCCTCCTCCGTGGTCGGCGGCCCGGAGAACGAGGACCGGGTCGAACTGCACACCCTCGGCACCGGCCGCCGCCCCCGTGCGGCCCTCGCCGTGGGCACGGCCGCCGCCCCGGGCACCGCCGAGCGCTACGCCGTCCACTCGGCCATCGCGCTGCTGACCCTGACCACGGAACGCTCCCGGTCCCTCCAGGCCGCCGAGCAGCGCGTCGGCGCCGCGGTGCTGCGCATGCTGCTGGCCGGGGAGCCCGACCACGCCCGTGCGGTCGCCGGTGATCTGTACGGCGGGCTGCTGGACGCGCCGTTCCGGATGATGGTCGCGGAGCGGGTGCCGGTGTCGGCGTCCGCCGCGCTGGCCCGTGCCGAGGCCCGCAAGGGCGCTGCCCCCGCCGAGCGGCAATCGGCCGCCGCGCTCGCCGCGGCCGATCCCGGCGGCGACCCCCTCGCGGCCCTCGCCGACGTCGTGGAGTCCGCGGCGGCCCGGGCCGGCGAGGCCGTGCTGGTGGTGCCGGAGGGGGAGCGGCTGGTGGTGCTGGCCGCGGACGGCGGCGCCGCCGCGGCGGCCTGCGGGGAGTACGCGGCCGCCCTGGAGACGGCCCGGGCCGGGATACGCGAGAAGGTGCCGGGCGGCGAGGACGACGAACTGGTCGTGGGCCTGTCGGCACCGGCCGGGCCCATCGCCGCGTCCGCCGCGTACAAGCAGGCCGAGCAGGCGCTGTCGGTGGCGCGACGGCGCGGGCGGGTCCTCGTCGAGCACGAGCGGATGGCGGCCGGATCGGTGCTGCCGCTGCTGGCGGACGACGCGGTGCGGGCCTTCGCCGACGGCATGCTGCGGCCGCTGTACGAGCACGACGCCACGGGCCGCGGCGACCTCGTCGCCTCCCTGCGCGCCTGGCTGTCCAAGCACGGCCAGTGGGACGCGGCGGCGGCCGACCTCGGCGTCCACCGGCACACCCTGCGCTACCGCATGCGCCGGGTCGAGGAGATCCTCGGCCGGTCCCTGGACGACCCGGACGTCCGGATGGAGCTGTGGCTCGCCCTGAAGGCGGCCACCACCGAGTAGCCAAACCGTAGTGTCCGCGTCCCCCACTGCTACGTCCCGGACAAACGCCGTTCGGCCACCTCGCCCCTACCGTTGGTCCCGCAGCACAGGATCACCCCCGATGCCGAAGGGCCGGAACCCACATGACCGCCACCCACGCCTTCTGGCTCGCCGGCCGCCAGGCCGCCGGCGAGGACACCTTCGACGTCACCTCCCCCTGGGACGGGCGGCTCGTCGGCACGGTGAGCGTGCCGACGGACGCGCAGGTCGAGGAGGCCGTGGCCGCCGCGCACGCCGTGCTGGACGAGTTCGCCGCCACCCCCGCGCACGTCCGGGCCGCCGCGCTCGACCACGTCAGCAAGCGCCTCGTCGAGCGCACCGAGGAGATCGCGCGGCTGATCTCCGCCGAGAACGGCAAGCCGATGAAGTGGGCGCGCGGTGAGGTCGGCCGGGCCGTGTCCGTGTTCCGCTTCGCGGCCGAGGAGGCCCGTCGGTTCAACGGCGGCGAGGCCCAGCGGCTCGACACCGACCTCGGCGGCCAGGGCCGGCTCGCCGTCACCCGCCGCTTCCCCAAGGGCGTCGTGCTCGGCATCGCGCCCTTCAACTTCCCGCTGAACCTCTGCGCCCACAAGGTCGCCCCGGCCATCGCCGCCGGCGCCCCGATCATCCTCAAGCCGGCCCCGGCGACCCCGCTGTCCGGCCTGATCATCGGCGAACTGCTCGCCGAGACCGAACTGCCCGCGGGCTCCTGGAGCATCCTGCCGGTCGCCAACGACAAGATGCCGGCCCTGGTGCAGGACGAGCGGCTGCCCGTCATCTCCTTCACCGGTTCCGAGAAGGTCGGCTACGCGATCATGGACTCGGTGCCGCGCAAGCACTGCACGCTGGAGCTGGGCGGCAACGGCGCGGCCGTCGTCCTCGCCGACTGGGCGAGCGAGGCGGACCTGGACTGGGCGGCGAACCGCATCGCCACCTTCTCCAACTACCAGGGCGGCCAGTCCTGCATCTCCGTCCAGCGGGTCATCGCGGACGCCTCGGTGTACGACCGGCTGCTGCCGCGCATCGTCGCCGCTGTCGAGGCCCAGGTCACCGGCGACCCGGGTGACGACGCCACCGACGTCGGCCCGCTGGTCAGCGAGGACGCCGCCCAGCGCGTCGAGGCGTGGGTCCAGGAGGCCGTGGACGCCGGGGCGCGGCTGCTCACCGGTGGCAAGCGCGACGGCGCCTCCTACGCGCCGACCGTCCTGGCCGAGGTCCCGGCCGGCGTCACGATCTCCTGCGAGGAGGTCTTCGGACCGGTCCTCACCGTGCAGAAGGCGGACGGCGAGGCCGCGGCCTTCGACGCCGTCAACGACTCCAAGTACGGCCTCCAGGCGGGCGTGTTCACCCACGACCTGCAGACCGCCTTCCGCGCCCACCGGGCCCTGGAGGTCGGCGGTGTCGTCATCGGCGACGTGCCGTCCTACCGCGCCGACCAGATGCCGTACGGCGGCGTCAAGCAGTCCGGCGTGGGCCGTGAGGGCGTGCGGTTCGCCATGGAGGACTACACGTACGAGCGGGTGCTGGTCCTCACCGGCATCAACCTGTAGCTCATGAGAACCATTTTCATGTAAGCTCCGGGAAGAGGCCCGGCACCGATGCCTTCCGGTGCCGGGCCCTTCTCTGTGCCGGCCTGCTCCGGACCCTCAACCGGAGAAGCCGACGTGCGCGAGCCGCAGCGGGCCGCGCAGCCTGAGGTGCACGTCGTGGACGCCCGCCGCGACGACGGAGGCGTCGAGGGAGACGTAGTCGTACGGGCCCGGGGTGGGGGCCGCGGTCGACAGCACCGCGAGCACCGGACCGCCGTCGAGGGACAGCTCGACCGAGCCCTCGCCCGCCACCTCCACCGTCACTCCGGTGACACCCTGCCCGAAGTCGCAGCGCCGGTAGACCAGTTCGCCGGGCGCCTCGCCCGCCGCCGTCACCGCGTCCCCCGACACCTTCGTCCGGTCCACGATCTCGACGCCGTTCTGCTCGTCGAAGCCGGCCGCGGCCAGGCCGCCCGCGACGACCGGGCGCGGCAGAGTGGGCTCGCCCTCCAGGGCGACGGACGTCCGCAGCCGGACGTCCTCGCTGGACGCCCCCGCCAGCAGCTCGTACGCGCCGGGCTCCACCCGCCACCGGTCCTGGGCGACGTCCCAGAACGCGAAGGCGCTCTGCGGGATCTCGAAGCCGAGCTCGGCCGTCGCCCCCGGGGCGAGGGTGACGCGCCGGTGGTCCAGCAGCTCGCGGCGCGGACGCGGCACGGACGGGTCGACGGCCCGGCCGTAGAGCTGCGCCACCTCGTCGGCGGCGATGTCACCGGTGTTGGTGACCGAGAAGGAGACGCGCACCGTCCCGTCCCCGGCCCGGGCCGTCAGGCCGCCGTACTCGAACGACGCGTACGACAGGCCGTGCCCGAAGGGGAACAGAGGCGTCCCCTCGAAGTAGAGGTACGTCTGGCGGGAACCGATCACGTCGTAGTCGAGAAGGCCGGGCAGGTCGGCGTCGTCGGCGTACCAGGTCTGCGGGAGGCGGCCGGCGGGGGAGACGTCACCGGCCAGGACGCGGGCCAGGGCGGTGCCGGCCGCCTGGCCGCCGTGCGCCGTCCACAGCACCGCCGGGAGCCCGGCGGGGTCGACGGCGTAGGGGTAGGCGGAGACCAGCGCCAGCACGGTGGCCGGGTTCGCCGCGCGGGCCGCCCGCAGCAGCCGTTCCTGGTGTTCCGGCAGGCGCAGCGTCGTACGGTCCTCGGTCTCGCGGCCGTTGATGTGCGGATCGTTGCCCGCGACCACCACGACCACGTCGGCCGCCGCGGCGGCACGCGCCGCCGCCTCCTCGCCGCGCTCGGCGACGACCAGCTCGAAGACCTCGGGGTCCGCGTCGGCAACCTTCACGCCGTCGGCGGAGACACACACGTGTCGACCCGTGCCCAGGTGTTTGAGGAGGTGCCCGTTCCCGTGCGGTTCCAGGCGGAACGTCTCCTGCACGATCCAGCCGCCCGGCTGGTCGGCGGAGGCGCGCAGGCAGCCGTCGTCGGCGACCGAGAGGTAGCGGCCGTCGGGGGCGCGCAGGGTCAGGACGCCCTCACCCCAGTCGGCGAGCGCCAGTTCGGTGCCGTCGGCGTCCGTCGTGAGCGCGGGCAGGTCGGTGCGGCCCGTGAGGAGGGCCGGGTCGAGCGCGCCCTCGGCCCCGCGCGCCTCGGCGGCGGCCCCCTCGGCCACCGGCACGTGCAGGAACGCACCCGTGGAGGTCTTCAGCCGGACGCGGTCCACGCCCTCCGCGAACTCCACCCGCTCCCCGCCGAACCGCTCGTACAGGCCGTCCAGCGGGGTCGAGCGGTGGATGAGGGTGCCGCTGTACCAGTCGAGCTTGCACTCGTCGGCGAGCAGGCCCACCACAGCGATCCGGGTGTCCGGGGCGAGCGGCAGGACCCCGTCGTTCTTGAGCAGCACGATCGCCTGCTCGGCGGCCTCCTGGGCGAGGGCGCGGTGTGCCGGGGTGTCGAACTCGCCGGTCGCGTCGTGCGGGTCGTGGCCCGGGTCGAACTCGCCGAGCCGGAAACGGACCAAGAGCTGGCGGCGGACGGCCGTGTCGACATCGGCCTCGGTCAGCAGGCCGCGCTCCAGGGCGCCGCGCAGCCGCCCGATGATCTGCGAGGAGTCGGTGCCGTGGTCGGTGAAGCTGTCGACACCGGCCATGACGGAGGCGGCGGTGGCCTCCTCGTGGGTGTCGAAGTAGTGCTCCGAGTCGACGAGGTTGCTCGGTGCGCCCGCGTCCGAGCAGACCAGCAGCTCCTCGTCCGTCCAGCCGCGCAGGTGCTCGCGCAGGTACGGCGACACGTGGTTGGGGCGGCCGTTGACCAGGTTGTACGCCGGCATCACCCCGGCCACCGCGCCCGCCTCGACGGTCTCGCGGAAGGCCCGCAGGTCGTACTCGTGCAGCACGCGCGGGCGCACCGAGCTCGACGTCGTGGAGCGGTCCGTCTCGTTGTTGTGGGCCAGCCAGTGCTTCAGCACGGGCGCGGTGCGCCAGTAGGCCGGGTGCTCGCCGCGCAACCCGTGGGTGTAGGCCGTGGCGATGGCCGAGGTGAGCTTCGGATCCTCCGAGTAGCCCTCCTCGTTGCGGCCCCACAGGGGGTGGCGCAGCAGATTGACCGTCGGGGACCAGACGTTGAGGCCGACCCGGTCGTCCTTGGCGCGCATCGCGCGGATCTCCCGGGACACCGCGTCGCCCACGCGCCGCACCAGCTCCGGGTTCCAGGTGGCGCCGAGACCGACCGCCTGCGGGAACACCGTCGCCGGGCCCATCCACGCCACCCCGTGCAGGGCCTCCTGGCCGGTGCGGAAGGCGGCGAGGCCGAGCCGCTCGACGGCGGGGGCGAACTGGTGCAGGAAGGACGTCTTCTCGTCGAGGGTGAGCCGCCCCAGCAGATCGTCGACGCGCTTCGCGAACGGCAGCTGCGGATCGCGGAACGGTGCGGTGGGCGGCGTGTGTGCGGTCACGTGGGGATCCCCCTGCGATGGATCGGCGAGATGCTTTCGAAGCGCTTCGATGCTGGGTCGACGACGGGTCGGGTGTCAAGAGTCGACGCCGTCGCTTCAAGTCGTGCATGAGGAACGCTCCCCTCCCGTACCTGCGAGGAAGTTTGGGAACGACCCTTGTGCGCCCTGGGGTGTTCACTTAACCTCACACCAACATCGAAGCGCTTCGACTGCGGAAGCCCCTCTGGTCGAAGTGTCGCTTCTGCTCAGCCAGTTCCACTCGAGACACCGCAGCCGACGGCCTTCCGCCGGGTGTCCTGGTGCGCCATGAAGGGTTGACGCAATGACGCCGAACGCCGCCTCCGCCTCCCCCGGACCGAGCCGGAGAAGCTTCCTCGCCTCCACGGCGGTCGCCACCGCGGCCGTGGCAGGTGGAACGCCGCTGCTCGCCGCGTGCGGCGGGTCGGAGGGTGGGTCGAAGGACGGCACGACGTCCGGCAAGAGCGCCAAGAAGCTGCTGCCGGCCTACGTCGCGAGCAACGTGGTCTCGCCGGACATCCCGTCCAAGAACGGCTCGGCCATGGGCTTCACGGCCAAGCTCGACCTGGCCGGCCTCAAGACCTCGGTGCCGAAGAAGCTCGGCAAGGGCAGCCGCATCAAGATCATGTCGCCGTTCTGGGGCACGCCGCCGAAGGGCGACAACGCCTACTACAGGGCGATGAACGACCTGATCGGCGTGGACATCACCTGGCAGAACCAGGACGGCATGACCTACGACGAGAAGCTCGGCGCGGTCCTCGCCTCCAGCGACGTGCCGGACGTCGTGGTCATCCCCAGCTGGAACATGGGCGGCAAGATACCCAGCGCCATCATCAGCAAGTTCGCGGACCTCGGCCCGTACCTGTCCGGGGACGCGATCAAGAAGTACCCGAACCTCGCGGCGATCCCGAGCGGCGCCTGGCAGTACTCCATCTTCGGCGGCAAGCTGCGCGGCCTGCCCCAGCCCGCCCCCTCCGTCACCGGCATCGTGCCCTTCTACCGCAAGGACATCTTCGACAAGGAGGGCTACGAACTCCCCAAGTCCCCGGACGAGTTCCTCACTCTCGCCAAGGAGATCAGCCGGCCCAAGTCCAAGGTGTGGGCCTGTGACGACATGAAGTGGTCAGCCTTCCAGTTCTTCGGCGTGCTCTCAGGCAGCGAGAAGCCGCTCGGCTGGAACCTGACCGACGGCAAGATGATCTACCGGGTCGAGACCGAGGAGTTCCTCGAGGCGCTGGAATGGACGCGCAAGCTGTATGCGGCCGGTGTCGTCCACCCCGACGCGAAGGCCGTCCAGGGTGCCGCGGGTGACCGGTTCACCGCGGGCCAGGTTCTGATGTACAACGACAACATCTCGTCCTGGTGGGGCAAGATGGCCGAACAGGCGGGCCAGAACTCCGATTTCCGCATCTCCGGCATGGACATCTTCGGCGCCGACGGCGGAGATCCCCAGCTGTGGGCCGGATCCCCCGCGGGCATCTTCGCCTTCGTCAACAAGAAGGCCTCCAAGGCCGTGGTCGAGGACATTCTGGCCGCCGCCAACGTCACCGCCGCCCCGTACGGCACCAAGGAGTACATGCTCACCAACTACGGGGTGGAGGGCACCCACTACACCGTCAAGGACGGGGTGCCCACCAAGAACGACAAGGGCAACCAGGAGGTCATCAACGCCTACGTCATGCTCGCCAGCCCCGCCCCGACCACCGCGCACCCGGACCTTCCGGAGATCGCGAAGGAGCAGGTGGAGTGGCAGCAGCGGATGGGTGCCTTCACCAAGAAGTCCACCTTCTGGGGCCTGCAGATCACCGAACCGGCGCGTTACACCAACCTCTCCAACGACTTCGAGCAGCTGGAGGACGACATCGTCCGCGGCCGCAAGAAGATCAGCGACATGCAGCAGGCCGTCTCCGACTGGAAGAAGCAGGGCGGCGACAAGCTGCGCGACTGGTACCAGAAGCTGCACGACGACAACGGTTCCGCGCAGTGACCCGGCGCTGAGGCAAGGAGAGCTCCGTGTCCAACAGCACCGTGCCTCGCAGCAGGGCCGAGGCGGCCACGACTGAGGCGGCCCCCGGGGCGGCGGAAGCCCCCGCGAGGGTCCGGCCGGCGGCGAAACGCTCCGGCAGACTGAGCCTCCGCCTGCGGTTCCGCCGGGACCGCACCCTGATCCTGATGACCCTGCCGGCCGTCCTGCTGGTCCTGGTCTTCAACTACGTACCGATCCTCGGCAATGTCGTCGCCTTCCAGGAGTACGACCCGTACGTCAGCGAAAACGGCTTCGTCGCGATGCTGGAGAGCCCCTGGGTGGGCATCGAGCAGTTCGAGCGGATCTTCGCGGACTCGGCGTTCTGGGACGCCGTGCAGAACACGCTCGTCCTGTTCTCCCTCCAGCTGGTGCTGTTCTTCCCCATCCCGATCGTGCTCGCGCTGATCATCAACAGCGTGATCAGGCCCCGGATCCGGGCGGTGTCGCAGGCGATCCTCTACCTGCCGCACTTCTTCTCCTGGGTGCTGGTGATCACCGTCTTCCAGCAGATCTTCGGCGGCGCGGGCATCATCGCGCAGACCCTGCGCCGGCACGGTTACGAGGGCTTCGACCTCATGACCGATCCGGGGATCTTCAAGTTCCTGGTGACGGCGGAGGGCGTCTGGAAGGACGCGGGCTGGGGCGTCATCGTCTTCCTCGCCGCACTCGCCTCCGTGAGCCCCGACCTGTACGAGGCGGCGGCCATGGACGGAGCCGGGCGCTGGCGCCGGATGTGGCACGTCACGCTGCCCGCGCTGCGGCCCGTGATCGCCCTGCTGCTGGTGCTGCGCGTCGGCGATGCGCTCACCGTCGGGTTCGAGCAGATCCTGCTGCAACGCGATGCGGTCGGACCAGGGGCGGCGGAGGTCCTCGACACCTATGTGTGGTGGAACGGCGTCCGCAACCAGGACTTCAGCTACGCCGCGGCGGCCGGTCTCATCAAGGGTCTGGTGAGTGTGGCGCTCGTGCTCGCCGCGAACAAGGTGGCCCACTTCATGGGCGAGCAGGGGGTGTACAAGAAGTGACCGCCGTCATCGACAAGGCCGCCCTGGACGAGGCGGCGCGCGAACCCCGCTGGTGGCAGGCTCCGCCGAGACCCGTCTGGGAGGACGAGCCCAGCAAGGCCGGGGTCGCGGGCAAGGGCGTCGTCCTGGCCGGTGCCTGTCTCGCGGTGCTGTTCCCGCTGTGGATCGTCATCGTCACCAGCCTGTCCTCGAAGAAGACCATCACCGAGGCCGGCGGTCTGGTGCTCATCCCGAAGGACATCACGTTCATCGCCTACCAGGAGCTGCTGAGCGGCGGGCAGGTGACCCGGGCGGCGATCGTCAGCGTCTGCGTCACGCTGGCCGGCACCCTGTTCTCGATGGCGGTGTCGGTCCTCGCGGCGTACGGGCTGTCCAGGAGCGGTTCGCTCGGTCACCGCTGGCTGCTGATGACCCTGCTCGCGACGATGTTCTTCGGAGCCGGCCTCATCCCGACGTACCTGCTGGTGCAGTCCCTCGGGCTGACCGACACGTATCTCGCGCTGATCCTGCCGAGCGCGGTGAGCGTCTTCAACATCCTGGTGCTGCGCGCGTTCTTCATGGGCATCTCGCCGGAACTCGTCGACAGCGCGCGGATCGACGGGGCGGGTGACTGGCGCATCCTCTGGCAGATCATCATCCCGCTCTCGCGAGCCGTCATCGCGGTGATCACGCTGTTCTACGCCGTGGGGTACTGGAGCGCCTGGTTCAACGCGTCGATCTACCTCAGTGATCAGAGCATGATGCCGCTGCAAAACGTCATGATCCAGCTCGTGCAGAAGCAGGAAGCGCCGGTGGGGGTGAGCCAGGCGATCAAGACCGGGCAGATCTCCGCGCTGGCGATCCAGATGGCCGTGATGGTGATGGCGCTGCTGCCCGTGGCCGTGATCTCGCCGTTCGTCCAGAAGCACTTCAAGAAGGGCATGCTCACGGGGGCCGTCAAGGGCTGACCGTAGGGCTGTCGGTTGTTCGTCGTCTGCGACTGCCTCGTGGCTCGTCGCGCAGTTCCCCGCGCCCCTGAGGGCATCCACGTCCCCCCTCTTTGCAGGAACCGAGGTATGTCATGAGCACGTTTCACCTCAGCAGACGGTCCGTGCTGGCAGGGACGGCCGCCGTCGCCGCGGTCGTCTCCCTTCCGCCGATCCAGGGACGAGCCACGGCCGCCACACCGGCCCAGGGCGGCTACCGCTGGCGCAACGTGGTCCAGGGCGGGACGGGTTTCATCAGCGGGGTGTTGTTCCATCCCTCCGTCAAGGGGCTGGCCTACCTGCGGACCGACATCGGCGGTGCCTACCGCTGGGACGACCGCAGGGGCCGGTGGATCCCGCTGACCGACCACATCGGCTGGGACGACTGGAACCTCCTCGGTGTCGAGGCCATGGCCGTCGACCCCGCCCATCCGGACCGCGTCTACCTCGCTCTCGGCACGTACACGCAGTCCTGGGCGGGCAACGGGGCCGTGCTGCGGTCGGAGGACCGTGGTGTGACCTGGAAGCGCACCGACCTGAGCGTGAAGCTGGGGGCCAACGAGGACGGGCGGGGCTGTGGCGAGCGGCTGCTGGTCGATCCCCGGGACAGCGACACCCTGTGGCTGGGCACCCGGCACGACGGGTTGCTCAAGTCGAGCGACCGGGGCGTCAGTTGGAAGGCTGTTGACTTCCCGGTCGCGCCGAGCGCCACCGGCCAGGGCATTACGCTCCTGGTCGCCGCCGGCCGCAGTGTCTACGCGGGCTGGGGCGACTCCGACGGCACCTCCGCGAACCTCTACCGGACGTCCGACGGCGTGACCTGGCAGGCCGTTCCGGGGCAGCCGGCCGGCCCTGCCGCCAGGGTTCCGGTCCGGGCCGCCTACGACCGTCACACGCGTGAGCTGTACGTGACGTACGCCAACGCTCCCGGCCCGAACGGGCAGTCCGACGGCAGCGTGCACAAGCTGCGCACCAGCAGCGGGAAGTGGAGTGAGGTCACCCCGGTGAAGCCGGGCGGCACGACGGCCGACGGTTCCGCCGACTCCTTCGGCTACGGGGGTGTCGCCGTGGACGCCCGCCGCCCGGGCACGCTCGTCGTCTCCACCAACAACCGCTGGGCCGCCGTCGACACCGTCTTCCGCTCCACCGACGGTGGCCGCACCTGGACGTCGCTGAAGGACGGGGCCGTCCTCGACGTGTCCGAGACGCCGTACCTCAAGTGGGGTGGTGACAGCCCGAAGTTCGGCTGGTGGATCCAGGCTCTGGCCCTGGACCCGTTCGACTCCCGGCACGTGGTCTACGGCACCGGCGCGACCCTCTACGGCACCCGCGACCTCAAGCACTTCGCCCCGCAGATCCGCGGTGTGGAGGAGGCGTCCATCCGTCAGCTGGTCTCGCCCCCCACCGGACAGGCCCACCTGCTCAGCGGCTCCGGCGACATCGGCGTGATGTACCACGAACGGCTCACCGCCTCACCCTCACGCGGCATGGCGTCCAACCCCGTCTTCGGCACCAGCACCGGTCTGTCCCTGGCCACCGCCAAACCCTCCTACGTGGTCCGGGCCGGGTGGGGCGACCACGGCAACGGGGCCTTCTCCCACGACGGCGGCAAGACCTGGGCCCCCTTCAAGACCCAGCCGGACGTGGCCAAGTCCGCGCCGGGCCCGATCGCCACCAACGCCGACGGCAGCGTGCTGCTGTGGTCCTTCGGCACCGCCAACCCCGCCCACCGCTCGATCGACAACGGCGCCACCTGGACCGAGATCCCCACCTTCCCCCAGGGCGCCGCACCCGTCACCGACCCTGCCGACCCGGCCCGCTGCTACGCCTTCGACACCACCACCGGCACACTCTTCGCCAGCACCGACAGCGGCAGGACCTTCACCGCACGGGCCACCGGGCTCAGCTCGGGCGACACCGAGTTCCAGCTGGTCGCCGCACCCGGCCGCACCGGCGACCTGTGGCTGAGCCTGAAGGGCAACGGGCTGTACCGCTCGACCGACGGCGGCGCGACCTTCACCAAGGTCAGCAGCTGCCACGCCTCACACACCCTGGGCTTCGGCAAGGCCGCCAGGGGCGCTTCCTACCCGGCGCTCTACCTGGTCGGCGCCACGGACACCATCACGGGCGTCTACCGCTCCGACGACGAGGCGAAGACCTGGACACGGATCAACGACGACCGGCACCAGTGGGGCTGGACCGGAGCCGCCATCACCGGCGATCCCCGCGTGTACGGCCGGGTCTACATCGCCACCAACGGCCGCGGCGTGCAGTACGGGGAGCCCGTCTGATGCCCGAGCTGCGTGATGTGACCAGGGGCCGGTTGCTGTTCGGCGGCGACTACAACCCCGAGCAGTGGCCCGAGGAGACCTGGCACGAGGACGTCCGGCTGATGAAGGCCGCCCGCGTCAACTCGGTCACCCTCGGTGTCTTCTCCTGGTCGACGCTCGAACCGGAGCCCGGGGCGCGGGAGTTCGGCCGACTGGACACGCTGATGGACCTGATGCACGAGAACGGCATCGGCGTCGTCCTCGCCACCCCGACCTCCTCGCCCCCGCCCTGGATGGGCCGGCTGCACCCCGACACGCTGCCCGTCACCGAGGACGGCCGCATCGAGTGGTGGGGCGGCCGGCAGCACTTCTCGCACTCCAGCGCCACCTACCGGCGCTACGCCGCCGCCATCACCGAGGACCTGGCCGCCCGCTACGGCGGCCACCCGGCCCTGACGATGTGGCACATCAACAACGAGTACTGCACCTACGACTACGGCGACGAGGCGGCCGCCGCCTTCCGCCGCTGGCTGCGCGCGAGGTACGGCACGCTCGACGCCCTCAACGAGGCCTGGGGCACCGCCTTCTGGAGCCAGGGCTACGACACCTGGGACGGCATCCTGCCGCCCCGCCTGCCGCACTACCTGCGCAACCCCGGCCAGGTCCTGGACTTCCGCCGCTTCACCTCCGACATGCTCCTGGAGTGTTGCACCGCCGAGCGGGACATCGTCCGCCGGCACACCCCGCACCTGCCGGTCACCAGCAACTTCATGCCGCTGTGGTTCGGGCAGGACGCCTGGCGCTGGGCCGAGGAGGAGGACGTCGTCTCCGTCGACCTCTACCCGGACCCGCGCGACCCCCTCGGCGCGCAGAACGGCGCCCTCGTCCAGGACATGACCCGCTCCCAGGCGCGCGGCCCGTGGATGCTCATGGAGCAGGCGGCCGGGCCGGTCAACTGGCGGGGCGTGAACCACCCCAAGCCGCGCGGCCTCAACCGGCTGTGGTCCCTCCAGGCCGTGGCCCGGGGTGCCGACGCCGTCTGCTACTTCCAGTGGCGCCAGTCCCGGCAGGGCGCGGAGAAGTTCCACTCCGGCATGGTCAGCCACGCGGGGGAGGAGGGCCGGACGTACCAGGAGGTCCAGCGGCTCGGCGCCGACCTGGAGCGGATCGCGCCCGAGGTGACCGGCCGGCACCTCACCGCAAACGTCGCCGTCCTGCACGACTGGCACGCCTGGTGGGCCGGCGCCCAGGAGGGCCGCCTGTCCAGCCGGATGGAGTACCCGGACGTCCTGCGCGCCTGGCACCGGGCCCTGTGGCAGGCGCACCTCACCACCGACTTCGCCCACCCCGAGCACGACCTGACGCCGTACTCACTGGTCGTCGTGCCACAGCTGTACGCCCTCACCGACTCCGCGACCGACAACCTCCTCGCCTACGTACAGCAGGGCGGCACCCTCGTCTGCGGGTTCCAGACCGGTGTCGCCGACGAGGACGACCGGGTCCGCCCCGGCGGCATGGACGCCCGGCTGCGCGCACTGTTCGGCATCCGCACGCTGCACGAGTGGTGGCCCCTGGACGAGGGCGAGACCGTCGCCTGCGAGGGCTTCAGCGGCACGCTGTGGTCCGAGGAACTGGAGGGGGACGGCACCGCCGAGGAGACCATCCGCTACCGGGGCGGCGAACTCGACGGACTGCCCGCCGTCCTGCGCAAGGGCCGTGCCTGGTACGTCTCCACACTCCCCGAGCCCGGGGCGCTGCGCGGCCTGCTGGCCTCGATCGCCGACGGCGTGGGCGTCCGGCCGGTGCTCGACGGTCTCCCCGAGCAGGTCGAGGCCGTACGCCGGGGCGAGGTGCTGTTCGTGCTCAACCACGGCCGCGAGCCGGTGACCGTCGACGTGCCGGGCACCCACCGCGACCTGCTGACCGGTACGGACGTCACCGACCGGGTCACCCTCGGCCGCTACGAGGCGGCGGTGCTCCGGCCATGACCGCTTCCGCCCCCGTCCACGGCACCTGGGAGCCGCACCCGGCCACCCGCTGGGAGGACGCCTTCCTCAGCGGCAACGGCCGGCACGGCGCCCTGGTCCTCGGCGATCCGCACGCCGAGCGGGTCGTCGTCACGCACCACACGCTGGTGCGTCCCAACGGACGGGACCCCCGCCCCCCGCAGCTCGCCGGTGACCTGCCCGGGCTCCAGGACCGTCTCCTGGCGGGCGACACGAGAGCCGCCGAGGACTTCACGGACGGGCGTCCCCTCCAGTGGGTGCAGCCCTTCCATCCGGCCTTCCAGGTCCGGCTGGACCGCCCCGGGGACGACGGACACGACTACCGGCGGGACGTCGACTTCACCACCGGCGTGGTGAGCACCACCTGTGCCGGGTGGGCCGGCCGCGTCTTCGTCTCCCGCGCCGACGACGTGATCGTCCAGCACCTCACCGGACCCGGTCTCACCCTCGGCCTCGACCTCGACCCCCGGCTGCCCGGCGCCCCCGCCCGGCTGGGCATCGGCCACGGGGCCGTCCTCACCCCGGAGGGCGCCCTGCTCAGCCTGCGCGTCCGCTACCCCGACATCGACCTGGCCTGCACCGGTGTCACCCAGGTCACCGTCACCGGCGGCACGACCACCCTGGTGCCCCCGGGCGTGCGCATCGAGGACGCCCGGTCCGTGCTGCTCCTCACCCGGGTGCACCGGCACGCCGGCGAGCTCGACGTGGTCGCCGAAGGCCGTGCCCTGCGCGACCTGCCCACCGCCTACGACGAACTCCTCGCCCGCCACGTCGCCCTGCACCGCACGGCCTACGAGCGCGTCACCCTCGACCTGGCCGCCGACCCCGCCGAACGGGCCCTGCCGGGGTCCGCGTTGCTGACCAGGCCCCGCAGCGCGGCCCTGCTGGAGCGTCTCTTCGCCGCCGGGCGCTACCACCTGCTGTCCTCCAGCGGTCTCTTCCCGCCCCGGCTGACCGGACTGTGGACCGGCGACTGGAACACGGCATGGTCGGGCGCGTTCACCAACGACGCCAACCTCAACCTCCAGACCGCCTCGGCCGCTGCCGCCGCCCTTCCCGAGGTCACCGAGGCCCTCGCGAACCTGGTCCACCGCCAGCTCCCCGACTGGCGCGACAACGCCCGGGCGATCTTCGGCACCCGGGGCGCGGTCGCCCCCGCACACACCGACGGCGAGTCCGGCCACTCCTACCACTACAACCGTGAGTACCCGCTGCACCTGTGGACCGCCGGCGCCGACTGGCTGCTCAAGCCGCTCGCCGACCACGACGAGACCCACAACACCCGCGACTCCCGCACCGCCGCCGCCCTCGCCGAAGTCGCGCTGTTCTACGAGGACTTCCTCACCAGGACGGACGAGAACGGCCACCTCGTCGTCGTGCCCTCCTACTCACCGGAGAACCGCCCTGCCAACGCGAGCTGGGGGACGACCAACGCCGCCATGGACCTGTCGGCGGCCCGCCACGCCCTGCGCACGGCCGCCGCGTACCACCCGGGCCCCGACGCCGACCGCTGGAACGCCCTCGCCGACCGGCTCCCGCCGCACCGGGTCAACGAGGACGGGGCCTTGGCCGAATGGGCGTGGCCCGGCCTCACCGACTCCTACGACCACCGCCACCTCAGCCACCTCTACGGCGTCTGGCCGCTCGACGAGATCACCCCCTACGACACCCCCGACCTCGCGGCCGCCGCCCACCGCGCCCTCGAACTGCGCGGCGCCGAGAACGACTCCGCGCACGGCCACCTCCACCACGCCCTCGTCGCGGCCCGGCTCCGGGACGCCGACCGCGTCGCCCACGCCCTCGGCCAGGTCCTGGACGGCGACTTCTTCCACGCCTCCCTGATGAGCGCCCACTACCCCAAGCGCGACGTCTACAACGCCGACGCCGCGCACACCCTGCCCGCCGTGCTGATCGAGATGCTCGTCCAGTCGACCCCCGACCGGCTGGTCCTGCTGCCCGCGCTGCCGGCGGCGTATCCCGAGGGCGCCCTGCGGGGTGTGCGCACCCGGTTCGGGGCCGAGCTCGACCTCACCTGGACGCGGGACGGTGCCACCGCCGTCATCCGACCCGGCCGCACCCACCGCGTCGAACTCCGCACTTCCTCCGGCGCAGAATCCCTCCACCTGGCCGCCGGAGAGGACCACGTCGTCACCCTGAGGACGTGGTAGTTCCCCCCACCCCCCCACCCATGGAAGGGACACCATGGCATCAAGCACGCTGCGCAGGGTCACCAAGGCCCTGCTGGCCCCCGCCCTGGCGCTCGGCGCCACCATCGGCCTCGCCTCGGCCCCCGCCTCCGCCGCCGTCTGGAACTCCTGCGACCAGTGGGGCCAGACCAACCTGAACGGCTACACGCTCTACAACAACATCTGGGGCGGCGGCGCAGGAAGCCAGTGCATCTGGGCCAACTCCGGTACCAACTGGGGCGTCTGGGCCAACCACCCCAACACCGGCGGCATCAAGTCGTACCCCAACCAGACGAAGGCGATCAACAAGTCGATCACCTCGCTGGGCTCGCTGTCGAGCAGCTACAACGTCAGCGTCCCGTCGTCCGGCGCGTACAACACGTCGTACGACATCTGGGACACGGACCACGACTACGAGATCATGCTCTGGGTCAACAAGACCGGACCCGTCGGCCCGATCGGCTCCTCGCAGGGCAGCGTCAGCCTGGGCGGCCACTCCTGGAACGTCTTCAAGGGCACCAACGGAGCCAACGAGGTGTTCTCGTTCATCCGCACCTCCAACTCCAGCTCCGGCACCGTGAACATCCTGCCGATCCTGAAGTGGATCAAGGACACCAAGAAGTGGATGGGCAACGAGACGATCGGTGACGTGCAGTTCGGATACGAGATCACCTCGTCGTCCGGCGGGATGAACTTCACCACCAACAACCTGACGGTCAGCAGCAGCTGATCCGCCGGTCGGGGCGGGGGCCGGCCGTGCCGTCAGGCGCGGTCGACCCCGGCCCGCAGCACGTTGTCGTCCGCGAAGGCCGACTCGACCTCGTCGCGGGTCAGGCCGTAGCGGGACAGGTCGTAGGTGTGCTTGCGGGTGCCCTTCGGGCGGGCGACGGCCGCGGCGAGCCGGCCCGCTTCGGTCCCGGTCCACCGGGCGCCGACGGCGGCGTAGAGCCCCGGCGCACCGGACGCCGGGCCGGAGCCGAGCCAGGAGTACGGGGCGTCCACCAGTTGCTCCGGCGGGATGGCGGTCCGGGCCGCGAGACCGCGCGTCATGGCCCGGCTCAGCAGCTCCAGCCAGGTGGCTCCGATGCCGGCCAGGTCGACGGGGCGGGTACTGACGGCCATGCCGTGCTCGATCAGGGAGCAGAAGGACGCCACGACGGTCACCGGGTCGCGGTGACACCACACGATCGTCGCGTCGGGGAACACGGTCAGCAGTGCGTCCAGGTTCTCCACATGCATGGGGACTTGAGCATCCAGCGCCGCCGCGGACGGCCGTACTGGAGCACCTGGTAGACCTGCTTGAGGTACCGGTAGTCGTCGGTGAAGTCCCGCGCGCAGTGCCAGGCCCGGTACTCGGGGAGGTGCGCGCGCCTGGGAGAACGGCATCAGGGCGTGCGGCAGCGCGAAGGTGCACTCCTCCGGGCCCTCGGCGGCCATCGCGTGGATGTCGCGGAAGCGCGGCGCGAACAGGTCCGTGCCACGGACCATCCGCCGCCCGGCCGCGATCGCCCTGCGCCGCTGACGGGGCGGCAACTCCAGGTCTGGAGCGAGCAGTTCCCCCAGCAGGGGGCTGCGGTGCTCCTCGGAGATCGACAGCACCGCGTGCGTGACGGTGGTCGCGGTGCGGGGCAGCCCGACGACGAACACCGGCTTCTCGATGGGTTCCCGCTCGATCTCCGGGTGCTCGGCGATCAGCCGCCGCACCCGCGCCCGGCCGGCGAGATGCCGCCGGACGTGCCCCTGCGCGGCCTGCCGGCCGACCGGGGTGAGGTGCTCCGCCTTCGCCCACCAGCCCGGCAGGTCCCGGAAGCCGTCGACGAACTCCCGGTCCCCCGGGGCCTCCCCGGCCTCCGCCACGATGCGGTCGAAGACCCGTCCGGGATCACGACGGGACCCGAAGGCCGGCCGCAGCAGCAGCCCGGCCACGGTGAGGGCAAGCGGTGAAGAGGCCACGAGACGACCCTGTCCACCGAACTGCCGTGACCAGCAGGCACGTTGGGATACGGCCGGTACGTGCCCGCCCCGGCCGTATCCCACCGCCCGGCTACTCCGCCACAGGCAGCCGTGCCCCGTCCCGCAGGAACAGCGGGATGCGGTCCAGCGGGGCGTCGACCGTCACGGTCCGGCCGCCCTCGTACGTCTCACCCGTCCACGCGTCCGTCCAGGACGCCCCGGCCGGCAGGTACGCCGTACGGGTGGTGGCGCCGGCCGTCAGCACCGGGGCGACCAGCAGGTCGGGGCCGAACAGGTAGGAGTCGTCGACCGACCAGGCCGCCTGGTCGTCGGGGAACTCCAGGAACAGCGGCCGCATCACCGGCAGTCCCTCCTCGTGCGCCGCCCGCATCACGTCCAGCACGTACGGCTTCAGCCGCTCGCGCAGCCGCAGGTACCGCTCCAGGATCGCCCCGGCCTCCTCGCCGTACGACCACACCTCGTTCGGGCCGCCCGTCATCCCCGGACCCAGGGGCATGCCCGGGTCGCGGAAGCCGTGCAGCCGCATCAGCGGGGACAGCGCGCCGAACTGGAACCAGCGGACCATCACCTCCCGGTAGGCCGGATCGTCCGGGTCGCCGCCGTGGAAGCCGCCGATGTCGGTGTTCCACCAGGGGATGCCCGACAGGGCCGTGTTGAGGCCGGCCGCGATCTGGCGGCGCAGGGTCGGGAAGTCCGTGCCGATGTCACCGGACCACAGGGCGGCGCCGTAGCGCTGACTGCCCGCCCAGGCCGAGCGGTTGAGGGTGACGATCTCCTCCTCGCCGGTGGCGAGCAGGCCCTCGTAGAACGTGCGGGCGTTCTCCGCCGGGTAGGCATTGCCGACCTCCAGGCCCGGGCCCGCCCAGTAGCGCAGGTTCTCCTGGAAGCCGGGCTTGAGCTCGGGCTCGCAGGCGTCCAGCCAGAAGGCCGTGATGCCGTACGGGTCGAGGTAGTTCTCCTTCACCCTCGACCACACGAACTCCCGGGCCTCCGGGTTGGTGGCGTCGTAGAAGGCCACCTGGACCGTGGAGGCGACCTCCTTGTCGGGCCAGTCCGCGTGCGCCATCGGACCGTACTGGGTGCCGATGAACCAGCCGCGCTGCTCCAGGACCGGGTGGTTCTCGCTCAGCGGCGACACCGACGGCCAGACGCTCACCACCAGCTTGATGCCGAGTTCCTCCAGCTCCCGCACCATCGCCGCCGGGTCCGGCCACTCCTTCGGGTCGAACTTCCAGTCGCCCAGGTGCGTCCAGTGGAAGAAGTCGCAGACGATCGCCGAGATGGGCAGTCCGCGCCGCTTGTACTCCCGGGCCACCGCCATCAGTTCGTCCTGGGTGCGGTAGCGCAGTTTGCACTGCCAGAAGCCCGCGGCCCACTCCGGCAGCATGGGGCTGCGGCCGGTCACCGCGCTGTAGCGGCGCTGGCCGTCGGCCGGGTCGCCCGCGGTGATCCAGTAGTCGATCTGCCGGGCCGAGTCGGCGACCCAGCGGGTGCCGTTGTGCGCCAGCTCCACGCGGCCGATCGCCGGGTTGTTCCACAGCAGGGTGTAGCCGCGGCTGGAGCTGAGCACAGGGATGCCGACCTCGGCGTTGCGCTGCACCAGGTCCAGCACCAGGCCCTTCTGGTCCAGGCGTCCGTGCTGGTGCTGGCCGAGGCCGTACAGCTTCTCGTCGTCGTAGGCCGCGAAGCGCTGCTCCAGGCGGTGGTGGCCGTTGCCGACGGCCGTGTAGAGGCGGGAGCCGGGCCACCAGAAGTGGGCGCGGTCCTCGGCGAGGATCTCCTCGGAGTCCTCCGTGCGCAGGAAGCGGATCAGACCCTCGGCGCTCACCTCGACGGTGAGCGCGCCGACGGTCAGCTGCCCGCGTCCGTCCTCGGTCTTCACCGTGGCCGGCGTCCGGGGAGCCTCGTCGAGCAGGGCGCCCGGGAGCCCTTCGAGGACCGGGCCGCCGAGCCGGGCACGCACCCGGACCGCGTCCGGACCCCACGGCTCGATCCGGAGGGTCTCCTGGCGGCCGCTCCACTCCAGCGCGCCGTCCCGCTCGCGGAAGGTGCCGACGGTCGGGGAGGACTGCGCCAGGCTCACCTGGGGCTGGGTTTCAGCAGGCTGATTCACGTGGCGGGCTCCTGTGCGGAAGCAGACATGGGGGTGCCCCGGAAGGGGCGCTGTCCAGTGGCCGGGCGCGACCAGGACTCGATGACGGGGAGTGACTACGACCGGGTCGGCGCCGGTCCCGTGCTCCCGCGGACCGTCAGCTCGGGCGCGATCAGCACGACCTCGTCGCTCCCGCGCCCGTCGAGCTTGGCCACCAGGTGGTCCACGGCGTGCCGCCCCATCTCCTGTGCCGGGATGGCGACCGACGTGAGCCGCACCGAGGCCTGCATCGCGACCTGGTCCGGGCAGATCGCGACCACCGACACGTCCTCCGGCACGGCCCGGCCCTGCTGCCGCAGCAGCGCGAGCAGCGGCTCCACCGCCGACTCGTTCTGCACGATGAGCCCCGAGGTGTCCGGGCGCTCGTCGAGGATCCGGGCGAGCGTCACGGCCATCGCGTCGTACCCGCCCTCGCACGGCCGGTGCAGCAGCCGCACCCCCAGCTCCCGGGAACGGGACCTGAGTCCGTCCAGGGTGCGTTCGGCGAAGCCGGTGTGCCGCTCGTAGACGGCCGGAGCCTCCCCGATGACGGCGATGTCCTGGTGCCCCTGCTTGGCCAGGTGCTCCACGCACAGCGCGCCCGTCGCCCGGAAGTCCAGATCGACGCAGGTCAGGCCCGAGGTGTCGGCGGGCAGTCCGATCAGCACGGACGGCTGGTCCGTCTCGCGGAGCAACGGCAGCCGCTCGTCGTCGAGTTCGACGTCCATCAGGATCATTCCGTCGGCGATCCCGCTGCCCGCCACGCGGCGCACGGCGTCGGGACCCTCCTCGCCGGTGAGCAGCAGCACGTCGTATCCGTGCGCGCGGGCGGAGGTCGCCACGGCGATGGCGATCTCCATCATCACGGGCACGTACATGTCCGTGCGCAGCGGGACCATCAGCGCGATGATGTTCGACTTGCTGCTGGCCAGGGCGCGCGCCCCGGCGTTCGGGTGGTACCCGAGCTCGCGGATGCTCCGCTCGACCCGCTGCCGGGTGTTCGCGGAGATGGACCGCTTGCCGCTGAGGACATAGCTCACCGTGCTCGCCGAGACTCCGGCGTGCTGGGCGACCTCGGCAAGGGTGACCATCCAGCTCTCCAAGCTCTTGTGAAGCGCTTCGACAGTGCGCGTAGCTGATAAGGGTGGGTGGGGGTGGTTCGACAGTAGCTCCAGCAGGAGTGGGTGTCCATAGCTTATCGAAGCGCTTCGACACGGATTTCCCGGAGCGCTCTCAGAGCCCGGAGCCGCCACCGGGACGGCACCTCGATGCAACACCGTCGTCAGACGCGCGACAAGTGCCGGGGCGCTGTGCCCCCCTTCGGCCGAACGGACGCGCGAGGACTGGTGGGAGCGTCCGGATTCGGGTACCAACGATCCAGTAGCACTGGTCGGTAACGAAACGGTCCTCCATCTTCTAGTTGCGGCGAGGTGCCCCTCATGTCCGCTTCCACCACCCCTTCTTCCCGTCCCGCCGTCACCGAGCGGGAGGCCCGTGAGGTGGCGGAGGCCGCCCGGGAACAGCACTGGCGCAAGCCCAGCTTCGCCAAGGAGCTGTTCCTCGGCCGCTTCCGGCTCGACCTCATCCACCCCCACCCCCTCCCGGACGCCGAGGTGGCCCAGCGCGGCGAGGAGTTCCTCGCCAAGCTCCGCGACTTCGTCGAGACGAAGGTCGACGGGGGCCTCATCGAGCGCGAGGCCCGCATCCCCGACGAGGTGATCGACGGACTGAAGGAGCTCGGCGCCTTCGGCATGAAGATCGACACCAAGTACGGCGGGCTCGGCCTCGGGCAGGTGTACTACAACAAGGCGCTCGCCCTGGCCGGCTCCGCCAGCCCCGCGATCGGCGTGCTGCTCTCCGCGCACCAGTCGATCGGCGTGCCCCAGCCCCTGAAACTGTTCGGGACCCAGGAGCAGCGGGAGCGCTTCCTGCCGCGCTGCGCCCGCACGGACATCAGCGCCTTCCTGCTCACCGAGCCCGACGTCGGTTCCGACCCGGCCCGCCTCGCCACCACCGCGATCCCGGACGGCGACGACTACGTCCTGGACGGCGTGAAGCTGTGGACCACCAACGGCGTCGTCGCCGACCTGCTGGTCGTCATGGCCCGGGTCCCGAAGAGCGAGGGCCACCGCGGCGGCATCACGGCCTTCGTCGTGGAGACGAACTCGCCGGGCGTCACCGTCGAGAACCGCAACGCCTTCATGGGCCTGCGCGGCATCGAGAACGGCGTCACCCGTTTCCACCAGGTCCGCGTCCCCGCCGCCAACCGCGTCGGCGAGGAGGGCCAGGGCCTGAAGATCGCCCTGACCACGCTCAACACCGGGCGGCTCTCGCTGCCGGCTTCCTGTGTCGCGGCCGGCAAGTGGTGCCTGAAGATCGCCCGGGAGTGGTCGGCGGCCCGCGAGCAGTGGGGCAAGCCCGTCGCGCACCACGAGGCGGTCGGTTCCAAGATCTCCTTCATCGCGGCCACCACCTTCGCCCTGGAGGCCGTGACCGACCTGGCCTCGCAGATGGCCGACGAGGACCGCAACGACATCCGCATCGAGGGCGCCCTCGCCAAGCTGTACGCCTCCGAGACGGCCTGGACGATGGCCGACGAACTCGTCCAGATCCGCGGCGGCCGCGGCTTCGAGACGGCCGACTCCCTCCGGGCCCGCGGCGAGCGCGGCGTCCCCGCCGAGCAGCTCCTGCGCGACCTGCGCATCAACCGCATCTTCGAGGGCTCCACCGAGATCATGCACCTGCTGATCGCGCGCGAGGCCGTCGACGCCCACCTCTCGGTCGCCGGCGACCTCATCGACCCCGAGAAGTCCCTCGGCGACAAGGCGAGGGCCGGCGCGAACGCGGGCGTCTTCTACGCCAAGTGGCTGCCGAAACTGGTCGCCGGGCCCGGCCAGCTCCCGGCCTCCTACGGCGAGTTCAAGCACGAGGTGGACCTCTCCGGGCACCTGCGCTACGTCGAGCGCACCGCCCGCAAGCTCGCCCGCTCCACCTTCTACGCCATGTCCCGCTGGCAGGGCCGCATGGAGTCCAAGCAGGGCTTCCTCGGCCGGATCGTCGACATCGGCGCCGAGCTGTTCGCCATGAGCGCGTCCTGTGTCCGGGCCGAACTGCTGCGCAGCCAGGGCGACCACGGCCGCGAGGCCTACCAGCTCGCCGACGTCTTCTGCCGCCAGGCCAGAATCCGCGTCGAGGAGCTCTTCACCCGCCTGTGGAGCAACACCGACGACCTCGACCGCAAGGTCGTCAAGGGCGTCCTGTCCGGCACGTACGCATGGCTGGAGCAGGGCATCGTCGACCCGTCGGGCGACGGCCCCTGGATCGCGGACGCGACACCGGGACCGTCACAGCGGGAGAACGTGCACCGGCCGATCAGGTAACCCCGGCCCCCATGGGGGCGTGCTCAGCCATGGCGCGCGCCCCCATGAAGGGGATGCGCTGTCCTCACACACCGGCCTTACGGCAACAATGGAGCAATGAGCGACAGTCCAGCCCCCCTCGCCGATCCGCACCTGGTCTACGACCCCGTAGCGGGAGACGGCCCCAAGGACGTGGTGATCCTCGGCTCCACCGGGTCCATCGGCACCCAGGCCATCGACCTCGTGCTGCGCAACCCCGGCCGGTTCCGGGTCACCGGCCTCTCGGCCAACGGCGGCCGGGTCGCCCTCCTCGCCGAGCAGGCGCACCGGCTGCGGGTACGGACGGTCGCCGTGGCCCGCGAGGACGTCGTACCGGCCCTGCGCGAGGCGCTCACCGCGCAGTACGGCACGAGCGAGCCGCTCCCCGAGATCCTCGCCGGCCCGGACGCGGCGTCCCAGGTCGCGGCCTCCGACTGCCACACCGTCCTGAACGGCATCACCGGCTCCATCGGACTCGCCCCGACCCTGGCCGCCCTGGAGGCGGGCCGCACCCTCGCGCTCGCCAACAAGGAGTCGCTCATCGTGGGCGGCCCGCTGGTCAAGGCCCTCGCCAAGCCCGGGCAGATCATCCCGGTCGACTCCGAGCACGCCGCCCTCTTCCAGGCCCTGGCCGCCGGCACCCGCGCCGACGTCCGCAAGCTGGTCGTCACCGCCTCCGGCGGCCCGTTCCGCGGCCGTACGAAGGCCGAGCTGGCGGACGTCACCGTCGAGGACGCCCTCGCCCACCCCACCTGGGCCATGGGCCCGGTCATCACGATCAACTCCGCGACCCTCGTCAACAAGGGCCTGGAGGTGATCGAGGCGCACCTCCTCTACGACATTCCCTTCGACCGCATTGAGGTGGTCGTGCATCCGCAGTCGTATGTCCACTCGATGGTTGAGTTCACGGATGGATCGACACTGGCCCAGGCGACCCCGCCCGACATGCGCGGGCCCATCGCCATCGGCCTCGGCTGGCCCGAGCGCGTGCCCGACGCGGCGCCCACCTTCGACTGGAGCAGGGCCGCGACCTGGGAGTTCTTCCCGCTCGACAACGAGGCCTTCCCCTCGGTGAACCTCGCCCGGCACGTGGGCGAGCTCGCGGGCACCGCCCCGGCGGTGTTCAACGCGGCCAACGAGGAGTGCGTGGAGGCGTTCCGCCGGGGCGCGCTGCCGTTCAACGGGATCATGGACACCGTCACGCGGGTCGTCGAGGAGCACGGCACCCCGCGTACGGGAACCTCGCTCACCGTGTCGGACGTCCTCGAAGCGGAGACCTGGGCGCGGACCCGGGCCCGGCAACTGGCGGCACAGACGGCGGAGGCCCGTGCATGACGACCCTGATGTTCATCCTCGGCATACTCCTCTTCGCGGTCGGCCTGCTGTTCTCGATCGCGTGGCACGAGCTGGGGCACCTGTCGACCGCCAAGCTCTTCGGCATCCGTGTGCCGCAGTACATGGTCGGCTTCGGCCCCACCCTCTTCTCGCGCAACAAGGGCGAGACGGAGTACGGCATCAAGGCCATCCCGTTCGGCGGCTACATCCGCATGATCGGCATGTTCCCGCCCGGCCCCGACGGCCGGACGGAAGCCCGCTCCACCTCCCCCTGGCGCGGCATGATCGAGGACGCCCGCACCGCCGCCTACGAGGAGCTCAAGCCGGGCGACGAGAACCGCATGTTCTACACGCGCGCCCCCTGGAAGCGCGTGATCGTGATGTTCGCGGGCCCCTTCATGAACCTGGTCCTGGCGGTGGCGCTGTTCCTCACCGTCCTGATGGGCTTCGGCATCACGCAGCAGACCACCACGGTCAGCTCGGTCTCCCAGTGCGTCATCGCGCAGAACGAGAACCGCGACAAGTGCGAGAAGGGCGACCCGGCCGCCCCCGCCGCCGCGGCGGGCCTCAAGGCGGGCGACAAGATCGTCTCCTTCAACGGTGTGAAGACCGACGACTGGAACAAGCTCTCCGACCTCATCCGCGCCACCCCCGGCAAGGAGGTGCCGATCGTCGTCGAGCGGGACGGCAAGGACCTCACCCTGCACGCGGAGATCGCCACCAACCAGGTCGCCAAGAAGGACGCCTCCGGCCAGATCGTCGAGGGCCAGTACGTCCAGGCCGGCTTCCTCGGCTTCAGCGCCGCCACGGGCGTGGTCAAGCAGGACTTCGGCGACTCGGTGACCTGGATGGGCGACCGCATCGGCGAGGCCGTCGACTCCCTCGCCGCCCTCCCCGGCAAGGTTCCCGCCCTGTGGAACGCGGCCTTCGACGGCGCCGAGCGCGAGGCCGACTCCCCGATGGGCGTGGTCGGCGCGGCCCGCGTCGGCGGCGAGATCTTCACCCTCGACATCCCGCCCACCCAGCAGCTGGCCATGGCCCTCATGCTGGTCGCCGGCTTCAACCTCTCCCTGTTCCTGTTCAACATGCTCCCGCTGCTGCCGCTCGACGGCGGCCACATCGCGGGCGCCCTGTGGGAGTCGCTGCGCCGCAACACGGCCAAGGTGCTGCGCCGGCCGGACCCGGGCCCCTTCGACGTGGCGAAACTCATGCCGGTCGCCTACGTCGTCGCCGGGATCTTCATCTGCTTCACCATCCTGGTCCTGATCGCCGACGTGGTTAACCCGGTGAGAATCTCCTAGTCATACGGCGTTCGCGGCGGCCCGGCACGCTTTCCGCCGGGCCGCCTCCCATCGGGTGGCACCACGGGTGGGATGTGCCCGCCCCGAGGCATGTGCCGTAATCTCGAAGCTCGGAGCCCGCTGCTCACGGGACCGGACCTTGATCCACGACTTGGGGTTGCACAGCAGATGACTGCGATTTCTCTCGGCATGCCGTCCGTTCCGACCAAGCTCGCCGAGCGCCGGAAGAGCCGCCAGATCCAGGTCGGATCCGTGGCCGTCGGCGGAGACGCCCCCGTCTCGGTGCAGTCGATGACCACGACCCGCACCTCCGACATCGGCGCCACACTCCAGCAGATCGCCGAACTGACCGCCTCCGGCTGCCAGATCGTCCGGGTCGCCTGCCCCACGCAGGACGACGCCGACGCGCTGGCGACCATCGCCCGCAAGTCGCAGATCCCGGTCATCGCCGACATCCACTTCCAGCCGAAGTACGTGTTCGCGGCCATCGAGGCGGGCTGTGCGGCGGTCCGCGTCAACCCGGGCAACATCAAGCAGTTCGACGAC
>NZ_WWIC01000296.1:0-11021 GCF_009872555.1 Streptomyces sp. SID5643 | reverse complement strand
CGGGGCGTCCGCCGCCGCTGCGGCCGGCGCCGGAAGCGGGCTTGCCGGCCGGACGGCCGTTGCGGCGGGACTCGATCAGGCCCACGGCCCGCTCGGGCAGCCATGCGGAGGCCGTGCCGCTGTCGTCGGAGCCGGAGCCGAAGAGGTGGGGGGCCAGCTGGGCCTGGAGGTCGGCCGGGTTGGGACGGGCCGTCGGGTCCATCTGCATACAGGACTCGATGAGGGGCCGCAGTTCGTCCGGGAGTCCTTCGAGGTCCGGGCCCTCGCGCAGCAGCATGAAGACCGTCTCGACCGGGTTGGCGCCGTGGAAGGGCGGGTGGCCGGTGGCGGCGAAGACCAGCATGGAGCCCAGGGAGAAGACGTCGCTGGCGCCGGTGACGCTGCGGGAGTCCTTCGCCTGCTCGGGGGACATGTAGGCGGGCGTGCCGACGGCGACGTTCGTCATCGTCAAACGCGTGTTCGAGACGCCCGACGCGATGCCGAAGTCGATCACCCGGGGCCCGTCCTCCACGACCAGGACGTTCGACGGCTTGAGGTCGCGGTGCACCAGGCCCGCGCCGTGGATGGACTGGAGCGCCTCGGCCACGCCCGCCGCCAGCCAGCGCACCGCCTGGGCCGGCATCGGGCCGCAGTCGTTCACTATCTCCTCGAGGGAGGGCGCGGGGACGTACGCGGTGGCCAGCCACGGCACGGCGGCGCGCGGGTCGGCGTCCACGACCGCGGCCGTGTAGAAGCCGGAGACGGCGCGGGCCGCCTCCACCTCACGCGTGAAGCGGACCCGGAACAGCTGGTCCTCGGCCAGCTCCGTCCGGACGGTCTTGATCGCCACGCGCCGGCCGGACGCCGAACGCGCGAGATAGACCAGCCCCATGCCGCCGGCACCCAGCCGTCCCAGCACCTCGAACGGCCCGATCCGCCGCGGATCGTGCTGCGTCAGCTGATCCACCACTCTGCCTGCCACCTCCCCGTACGAGCCGCGCCAAAGCCACATGTTCCACGCGACCCCGTGCAGCGTCTCACCACCGCACCGCCATGGCGGCACGCACCCTGATTCTTCCTGGCCGGAGCCCTGGTTGCGAACCCGGTGACAATTGGGATGCCTCGGAGGATAAGTGATCGAACGATGACCAAACAATGCCTGCTCAGCGACGCAACAGCGCGAAGGACGCCCCCTGATCGTCCGTGACGACGGCGACCTCGCCGTACGAGGTCTCGAACGGCGGCGCCTGGACCCGGCCGCCGAGCCGCCGCACGTCCTCCAGCGCCGCCGGTACGTCCTCGACGGCGAAGTGCACGAGGAAGTGCGGCGGCATCTGCGCCGGGAAGACGTCGGAGACGGGGGCGCGGCCGAAGTCGGGCTCGGCGTCCGGCCCGAACAGGGCCTGCCGGAACAGCTCGCCGTAGAAGGCGTTGGCGGCCTCGGTGTCGCGGGCGTACAGCTCGGCCCAGGCGAAGGTGCCCGGCTCGTGCCGCTTGCCGAAGCCGGGGTGCTCCTCCGGCTGCCACAGGGCGAAGACGGCCCCCTCGGGGTCGGTGACGAGCGCGGTGACGCCCAGTTCCCCCGCGGGTACCGGCGCCGAGACGATCTGCCCGCCCGCGTCCCGGATGCGCCGGGCCAGAGCCGGTGCGTCCGGGGTGGCGAAGTACACCGTCCAGACCGTGGGCAGCCGGCCGTCCACCTTGCGGACCAGCGCGGCCACGGGTTCGTCGTCCTTCAGCGCCTGCGCGAAGGAGCCGAACCAGTCCTCGAAGGTCCACCCGAAAAGTTCACCGTAGAACCGCTTGCCCGCCTCGACGTCGGGAAGCTGCGCGTCCACCCAGCAGGGGACGCCCTCTCCGTACACCGATGCCCTGTTTTCGGCCATGCCGACAACGTAACCGCGACCGCCGCAACCCGCAGACCAGGCACACAGCCGCCGTACTCCCCCACACCCCATTTGCA
Source organism: Streptomyces sp. SID5643 (assembly GCF_009872555.1). NCBI lineage: Bacteria > Bacillati > Actinomycetota > Actinomycetes > Kitasatosporales > Streptomycetaceae > Streptomyces > Streptomyces sp. SID5643. The sequence goes on along the minus strand of NZ_WWIC01000296.1, from coordinate 9,079 downwards.
GTCGGCCGAATCGCGCCCCGATCGCGCCTCGGTAAGCTGACGGCATGACAGGACAAGTGCGTACCGTCGACGGCCGCGTGGCCGGCAGGCGTGGGCAGGCGACCCGGCAGAAGCTGCTCGACTGCCTCAGCGAGATGCTCAGCTCCTCCCCGTACCGGGACGTCAAAGTCATCGATGTCGCCCGGAAGGCGGGCACTTCGCCCGCGACCTTCTACCAGTACTTCCCGGACGTCGAGGGCGCCGTCCTGGAGATCGCCGAGCAAATGGCGACCGAGGGGGCCGCGTTGACCGAGCTCCTGGAGGGCCGTTCCTGGGCCGGCAAGGCCGGCTGGCAGACGGCGCAGGAACTCGTCGACGGTTTCCTGGACTTCTGGCGCAAGAACGACGCGATCCTCCGGGTCGTCGACCTCGGTGCCGCCGAGGGCGACAAGCGCTTCTACAAACTCCGGATGAAGATCCTCAACTCGGTGAACAACTCCCTCGCGGACGCCGTCGCCGAGCTCCAGGCCAAGGGCAGGGTCGACAAGGACGTGAACCCGGCGGCCGTCGCCGGTTCGCTCGTCGCGATGCTCGCGGCCGTCGCCTCCCACCAGAAGGGCTTCTCCTCCTGGGGCGTGAAGCAGGCCGAACTGAAACCGAACCTCGCCCTGTTGGTGCACCTGGGCGTCACCGGCCGGAAGCCGACGAAATAGCGCGGCGCCTCGGCCTCTTACGCATCCACGTCCTGTCTGGCGGGCGGCGGTTCACACAGGTGGACCGCCGCCCGTCGCGTGTTCGTGCCTCGGCACGAGCCGGAACACCCGGATCTCCCGCTCCACCCGCGCCTGGTATGCCGCGTACGGCGGCCAGAACGCCAGCAGCGCCCGCCACACCGCCGCCCGCTCCTCCCCCGCCAGCAGCCGGGCGGTGACCGGAACGTCCCGGCCCTTCCAGCTGATCTCCGCGTCGGGGTGCGCGAGCAGGTTGTGGCTCCAGGCGGGGTGGCCCGGCCGCCCGAAGTTGGACCCGACGAGGATCCAGCAGCGCCCGCCGTCCTGCGGCATGCAGGCCAGGGGCGTACGACGGGGCAGCCCGCTCCTGGCCCCGGTGGAGGTCAGCACCACACCGGGGAGCAGGTGGGCGCTGAGCAGCACCTTGCCCCGGGTGAGCCGGTGGACGGCCCGGTCGAGGGCGGGCACCACATGCGGCGCCACCCGTGCGAAGCCTCTGGTCGACGACACCTTCTGCACCACACGCGCGCCCCTCATGTGCCGGCCTCCTCGAAGACGTGTGCCGCGTCGGCCGCCCGTGCCCGCAGCCGGTGCACCGGCCCGAACAGCAGCTCGTCGCCCGCGGCACGCTTGAAGTACAGGTGAGCCTCGTGTTCCCAGGTGAATCCGATGCCGCCGTGCAGCTGGATCCCCTCGGCGGCGGCGCGGCGCAGCGCTTCGAGCGCCTGGGCGAGGGCGAGAGCGCCGGCCGTCTCCGCCCCGGGGGCCGCGGCGGCCCAGGCCGCGTAGTACGCCGCCGACCGGGCCGCCTGAACCTGGACGTAGGCGTCGGCCAGCCGGTGCTTGACCGCCTGGAAGGAGCCGACCGGCCTGCCGAACTGCTCGCGCCGCCCCACGTGGTCGACGGTCCGCTCCAGCACCCGGCCGGCGGCCCCCACGGCCTCGGCGGCGAGGCAGGCGGCGGCGGTGTCGCCGAGCCGGGCCAGCGCTGCGAGGGCGTCGGCGGCTTCCTCACCCAGCAACTCGGCGGGTGTGTCGCGCAGTTGGATCCGCCCCTGCGGGCGGGTGGCGTCCAGGGCGGTCTGCCGGACGCGGGTGAGGCCGGGGGCGTCCCCGCGCACGAGGAAGAGGAGCACACGCGACCGGGCGAACCCCCCGGTGTGCGCGGCGACCACGAGCAGCTCGGCACTGTGCCCGTCGAGCACCTGGTCGACCTGCCCGTACACCTGCCAGCCGCCCTCCGCCCGCCGGGCCTGTACGCCCCCCGCCCGTCCTCCGCCGGCCCACTGCCCGCTCCGGTCCTGGCCGGTGAGCGCGAGGGCGGTGGCGAGGGCGGACCCCGGTACGGCGAGGGCGGCGGTGAGCCGGCCGGAGGCGATGCGCGGCAGGAGCCCGGCGCGCTGGGCGCCGGTGCCGAGGGCGAGCAGCAGCGGGGCGGTGAGGACGGCGGTGGCCAGCAGGGGGGTGGGGGCGAGGGCCCGGCCCGTCTCCTCGCAGGCCAGGGCCAGTTCGGTGACCGTGCCGCCGACTCCTCCGCAGGTCTCGGGGAGGGCCAGTCCGGGCAGTCCCAGGTGTCCGGCGAGGGCGGTCCACAGGGCCCGGTCGTGGCCGGACGGGGCGTCGACGGCGGCCCGCAGCTCTACCGGACCGCACCGCTTGTCGAGCAGATCGCGCAGAGTGCGGCGGATCTCGTCCTGTTCGTCGGTGAAGCGGGCGTCCATGGGGCACCTCTCTCCGCATCTGACGGTGCGTCATATTAGGGCTGTGGAACAGGGAAGCCCAGAGCCCTGCCGCGTCCGCCCATATCTGATGTACCGTCAGATCCATGGTGGCCCGGAGGAAAGTGGCCGTCGTCGGCGCGGCCCTTGCGGACTGCGGCCGCGTGGACGACGCGACGCCGTACGCCCTGCACGCCCAGGCGGCCCGCCGCGCCCTGGCCGACGCGGGCCTGGACCGCACGCTCGTCGACGGCTTCGCCTCGGCGGGCCTCGGCACCCTGGCGCCCGTCGAGGTCGCCGCGCACCTGGGCCTGCGCCCCACCTGGGTGGACTCCACCTCCGTGGGCGGCTCCACCTGGGAGGTCATGGCGGCCCACGCGGCGGACGCGATCGCCGCCGGGCACGCCCGCGCGGTGCTGCTCGTCTACGGCTCGACGGCCCGGGCCGACGTCCGCGCGGGCCGCCGCACCGGAACCCTGTCCTTCGGCACACGGGGCCCCCTTCAGTTCGAGGTTCCCTACGGCCACACCCTGATCGCCAAGTACGCCATGGCGGCCCGCCGCCACATGATCGAGTACGGCACGACGATCGAGCAGCTGGCGGAGGTCGCGGTCCAGGCCCGGGCCAATGCGGCCCTCAACCCGGAGGCGATGTACCGCACGCCGGTCACGGTCGAGGAGGTCCTGGCCGGGCCCGTGATCGCGGATCCCTTCACCAAGCTGCACTGCTGCGTGCGGTCCGACGGCGGGGCGGCGGTGCTGCTGGTGGCCGAGGAGTACGTACGGGACTGCCGTACGTCACCGGTGTGGGTGCTGGGGGCCGGGGAGTGCGTGTCGCACGCGGCGATGTCCGAGTGGCCGGACTTCACGGTGTCGCCGGCGGCGGTGAGCGGGCGGCTGGCGTTCGAACGGGCGGGGGTGCGGCCGTCGGAGATCGACGTCGCCGAGATCTACGACGCGTTCACCTACATGACCCTGGTGACGCTGGAGGACCTCGGCTTCTGCGCGAAGGGCGAGGGCGGGGCGTTCGTGGAGAAGGGGCGCCTGCGGGTCGAGGGCGGTGAGCTGCCGGTCAACACGGACGGGGGCGGGCTGTCGGCCCAGCACCCGGGGATGCGGGGGCTGTTCCTGCTGGTGGAGGCGGTGCGGCAGCTGCGCGGGGAGTGCGGGGAGCGCCAGGTGCGGCGGGGCGACGGCACGCTGCCGCGCCTGGCGGTGGCGTCGGGGACGGGGGGCTGGTTCTGCTCGTCGGGGACGGTGGTGCTGGGGGCGGGGTGAGGAGCGGGATGCCACGGGCCGTGCGGGGAACAGCCCTTGCCGACAAGGGCGTTGTACTGCTTCGCATGCCGACCACCCCGTCGAAGGAGACCTGAGATGGCCCTCACCCGCGAAGAGCGTGAACAGTTCCTGGCCGAACCGCACATCGCGGCGCTCGCGGTCGACGCGGGGGCGGGCCGCGCACCCCTGACGGTGCCGATCTGGTACCAGTACGAGCCCGGCGGCGACATCTGGATCCTGACGGGCCCGGACTCCCGCAAGAACAAGCTGATCAGTGCGGCGGGCCGGTTCTCGCTGATGGTGGACCGGCTGGAACCCACGATCCGGTACGTCTCGGTGGAGGGCCCGGTCGTGGACTCGTCGCCCGCCACCCTCGAACAGCTCCGCGAGATCTCGGCGCGCTACCTGCCCGCCGACAAGGTCGACGGCTACGTGGACTTCTCCTGGAAGAACCACGACGGGCACCAGGTGCTGCGGATGCGCCCGGAGCGGTGGCTGTCGTCGGACCTGGGGCAGGTGTGACACGCGCCCACCCCAGGAGTCACCGCAACCGGTGACAATCGAGGCATGGCAACCGATCTTCACGAGCTGCTGAGGTCACTCCGGGTCTGGGACCCGGAGGTCACCGACCTGCCCGCCTTCGAGTCCGCCGCCGCCCCGGCCGCTCCCCTGCCCCTGTTCACCGAGTGGTTCGCGGCGGCGGTGGCCGCCGGCCAGACGGAACCGCACACCATGTCGCTGGCGACCTCGGACGAGTCGGGCCTGCCCGACGTACGGATCGTGATGCTGCACGGCGCGGACGCCGACGGCTGGTCCTTCGCGTCCCACGCCGGGAGCCGCAAGGGCCGGCACCTCGCGGGACGCCCCTACGCCGCGCTCGGCTTCTACTGGCCGGTGCTGGGCCGCCAGGTCCGGGTGCGCGGCCCGGTCACGGCGGCCCCTTCCGAGGACGCCCAGGGCGACCTGCACGCCCGCTCGACCGGGGCGCTGGCGGCGGCGCTGACCGGGCGGCAGAGCGAGGTCCTCCCCTCGCTGGACGACCTGGCCCGGGCCTCGGAGTCGGCGTGGGAACGGGCGTCACGCGAGCCGCAGGCACCGGTGCCGTCCTGGACGCTGTACCGGTTGCGGGCCGAGGAGGTGGAGTTCTTCCAGGGGGACGAGCGACGACGGCACGTCCGGCTCCGCTACCGGCGCAAGGGGGAGCAGGGCGGCGAGGCGTGGACGCGGGAGCTGCTGTGGCCGTGAGATGACCGTCAACTTCCGTCGGTGGACGGCGACTCGAGGACTAGGCCGTTGGTGCCGGCCGGTTGGTCCCGCGGTCCGATCCTCGGGAGCGCGGTGCCGGTTAGCGTCGCACCATGCGTATAGGACTTCTCGGCACCGGTAACGTCGCCCGCGCCCTGGCCCACGGCTGGAGCGCGGCGGGACACGACGTCCTCCTCGGTTCGCGCAAGCCCGGGGAACGAACGCACCTGGGACTGCCCGTGGCAGGTCTGGACGAGACAGCGGCCCATGCGGAGGCGCTGGTCAACGCGACCCCGGGGACCGTCTCCCTGGACCTGCTCCGCTCCCTCGGGGCACCCGCCCTGGCCGGCAGGCTGCTGATCGACGTCGGGGTCGGTCTCTCCGACGACTACACGGAGCTGTCCCACCCCAACAGCAGTCTGGCCGAACAGATCCAGCGGGCCTTCCCCCAGACGCCCGTCGTCAAGACGCTGTGCACCATGGACTCGACGGCGATGACCGCGCCCGACAGCCTGGCCGGCCCGACCACCGTCTTCCTCTCCGGCGACGACCCCCGGGCCAAACAGACCACCGGCCGCCTGCTCACCGACCTCGGCTGGCCCGCCTCGTCCCAGCTGGACATCGGCGGCATCACCACGGCCCGCGGCCAGGAGCACTTCGCCCTGCTCTTCATGGGCATCGCGAACGGCCTCGGCTCCCACACGTTCAACATCCGGGTGGTGCCGCGGGCGGCTGCCTAGACGGCACCCCCTCCCAGCCGATGCCAGTCGTGACCGCACCCGTCGGCGCAGTACCGCTCCCGGCGCCGCGCGTCCGCGAGGCCCAGAACGTGGACCAGCAGACGGAACGCCTTGATCCGCTCATGCCGCGGCCGCAAGGCGGCGACCTTTCCCAGCTGCTGGTCGAAGCGCCCGGCCAGGATCAGCACCGACGGGGTGTGGGTCGGCCGGAGACCGGAGCGCCGGATGGCTTCCACCGCGTCTTCACCGGTGGCACGGGCCTGGACGCAGAATTCGCGGAGCGTCAGCAGCACCTCGTGCTGATCGTCCTCACCCAGGCCTTCGAACCATGCGAGCCCCTCTGCCTGCGGGCGCAGGCCCTGGGCGAGCTCGTTGAGCAGCACAGCGCGCTCATTCAGAGTCACGTCCCGCACTCCCCCGCGTGAAGTCGTACACCTCGAAGTCCGCCACCGGCCGGTACCCGATGCGCTGGTAGAGGCCGTTGCTGGTCGGGTTGGCCAGGTCCGTGAAGAGGAGGACCTCGTCCGCCCCGGCGGCCAGCGCGGCCCGGCTGACCTCGGCCGTCGCCGCGCCCGCGTAGCCACGCCCGCGGAAGCGCGCCGGGGTGTAGACGGTGGTGACGCGGACCTGACCGGCGACCCGGGGGCTCGTGCCGGCCATGGCGACGGGAGTGCCGTCGGGGGTCTCCCAGAAGGTGATGCTCCCGCTGTCGATACGCGCCTGAACCCACTCCGCGGAGTCGCGGACGGTACCTCCGCCGACGGCCTCACCGAACTCGTCGTGCCAGCGTCGGAGTCGCTCGCGGTCGGACTCGACGGCGACCCGGGGCCGGCCGGGCGGCACGGGTCCGGGCTCGCTCAGGGTGCCGAGCCGGTAGAGCCGCTGGCGCTGGCGCAGGGCCGCCGCCGCGCCCGTGTGCCGCTGCCAGGCCGCGGCGAAGGCGGTCGCGGTGCCGGACTCCGCGTTCACCCCGGGCAGGCTCCGGCCGAGGGCGGCCAGTCGCGCGGCGAGGGCGTCGGCCTCCTCGGGGGTCAGGGCCGTGACGTTCAGCCAGTGGGGCGGGGTGCGGAAGAAGGACGCCCGGACCTCTCCGCCCCGCTCCAGCACGCCGAACTCCGGCGCTCCCTGCCCGTACACGCTCCGGCCGCGCGTCCGCAGGTTCTCCGTGACCGTCAACGGCACGGTGTGCAACGCCGGCCGGGAGCGGAGGAAGGCACCCGCGCGGGTCAGGAAGTCGTCGAGGTCATGGGTGAGGTGCCAACTGCCCGTGTCCGTGGTTGTATCGGTGTCGGTATCCATGGTTCATGGTGCCGTCCGGGGCCGCCCGGACTCTCCTGATTTTCGGTGGCGGGCCCTCTCGCCTCACGCGCCGGCGCCCCCGGCGAGCGTGTGCGCCACCAGCGCGTTGGCGTGGCCGTGCCCCAGGCCGTGTTCGGTCTTGAGCCAGTTGACGAGCTCCACGTGCCGGGTCAGCGGCGAGGTGCGGATGAGCTCCTGCCACTCGGCGACCGGACGGCCGTACTTCTTCTCGATGGAGGGGAAGTAGCTGGCGGGGCCCTTCACAGGTGCGGTCATGGCGGCCGGTCCCTTCTGCACTGCGGTATGACTGCGGTCAAGGGGTATGACCCGCGGTGCGGGACGGACTGATCGCCCATCGACGGTGACGCACATCACATGCCGGCGTCCTGTCCGCCCGGGTCCCCCCACGGGTCCGCCGGCTCCGGATCCGTGGCCAGGCGGGCGTGGATGTGGGCGTCCCGGAACGCGTCGTGCCGCTCCTCCTGGAAGATCGCACCGCGCAGGGTCCCCTCGTACGGGAACCCGCATCTCTCGGCGATCCGGCACGACGCGTCGTGACCGACCGCGTGGTCCAGCTCCAGGCGGTGCATGCCGAGCTCCGTCAGGGCCCAGCGCGCGGTGAGCAGCAGCGCCCGGGTGGCGACGCCCTGACCGCGTGCCTCGGGGAGGACCCAGTAGCCGACCCGGGCGGACTTCAGGTGGTACTTGATCTCGTTGACGCCGATGTGCCCCAGCGGGGCGTCGCTGCGCGCGTCCGCGACCCGGAACGACACCGACGTCCCCTCCATGGCGGCCTGCGCCCGCGCGAGCAGCGACTCGCGCGCACTCGCCCGGTCCGTGACCGGGCGCAACGGGGTGTTCCAGCGCCGGAACTCCGGATCCCGCAGCCCGCGCAACCACGTGTCGACGTCGGCACCGGACCCCGCGTCCCAGGGGCGCAGGAGGAGGCCGTGGCCGCGGAGATCCGGGTGGGGGCCGGTCATCGAGTGGTCGCGTATGGGGGCCATGGGTCCCATTCAATCCCCTGGGGCGCGGTCCGGGGTGCCGTGAGAGGAAGAACGCGGTTGTCCCTCGGGCCCGGGCTCCGGGCAGCCGGGCTCCCCGGACGCCGACCCGTTCAGTCCGTCGGCACCGGACGGAACACCGGGACCCCCTCCCGGAACACCACCTCCAGGTCCGCCCCGGCCGACAGGCCCGGAGCGTGCCCGGCCCGGTGGACCGCCGCACCCACGATCTCCGTCATCATCCGCGGTCCCTCGGCGAGTTCGACCACGGCGGCGACGTACGGCACACGGTCCGCGAACGGCGGCAGGTCGTTGCGGTGGACGACGGACCAGGTGTAGAGCGTGGCGCGGCCGCTCGCCGTCTCCCAGGTCACGTCCTCGCTCCAGCAGTGGGGGCAGAACTCGCGCGGGTAGTGGTGGGCCCGGCCGCAGGCCCGGCAGCGCCGGATCAGCAGTCTGCCCCCGGCGGCCGCGTCCCAGTACGTCCGCGTGAAGGCGTCGGGCTCGGGCAGGTCGAAGCGGCCGGCCATCAGAAGAGCCCCAGCGCGCTGTCCAGCGACCACGTCTGCCAGGACATGCCGAACAGCGCGACCACCGACATCAGCGCCATCATCGAGTTCTGCCCCTGTTCGGCGACGTCGTGGATCATGAGCGTGAAGTAGAGGGCGTTGAGGAGCAGCCCGCCGGCCAGGGCGACCGGGGTGAGGAAGCCGGTGATCAGACCCAGGCCGAGTGCCAGTTCCGCGTGGACGACGACGTACGCCATCACGCGCGGGCGCGGCGCGACGGCCGCTTCGAAGCCGGACCGGACGGCGCTCCAGCGGTGCTCGGCGGCTATGCCGGCCGCCCACGTGATGCCGGTGCCCCGCTCGAACCAGGCCTCGCGGTCCTTGTGCCGCCAGCTCTCCAGCCACCACAGCCCGAGCCCGATCCGCAGCACGGCCAGCCATTCCGCTCCGGTGAGCCAGATCGTGTCCATGCAATCTGACGGTACGTCAGTTATCGGGGACCGCAAGGCCCGCGCACACCCTTCCTGTGGTGGATCACCCCAGCCGCCCCCACCCGCCCCCGCCAGGAACGATCACC
>NZ_WWIC01000295.1:0-115180 GCF_009872555.1 Streptomyces sp. SID5643 | reverse complement strand
GGACGGGGGTCGGGGGACGGGGGGGGTCCGCCGGGCCACGCGGGCGCGCCGGCGGACCGGACGGGAGCGGATGGTGGGGCGGTCAGCCGCGCAGGGTGGCGGCCAGCCAGTCGGCGCTGCGGCTGATGATCTCGGAAAAGTGGTTCGAGAGGATCTCGTAGTGCTGGCCCGGGTACTCGATGACCTCCTTCGGGCCGGGGATCCGCTCGTACATCTCGCGGGCCTCCTCGACGGGGGCGACGGTGTCCTTGGAGGCGAGGATCATTAGGACCGGGGCGGTGATGCGTTCGGCGTAGGCGCGCACCTCCATCTCGAAGATGCGGTCGAGGGTGGAGATGGTGATCTGGTTCCGGAAGCTGGGCAGGTGGTGGATCATGTTCTCGACGAACTCCAGACCCTCCTGGTCGCTGAACATGACCGGGTCCCCGGGTTCCGGCACGCCGTGCAGGCGGATACTCGCGGCCGGCTCGCCGCGCAGTTGGGCCTGACGGTCGACGGGGATGAGAGCTTCCAGCTCCGCGAGCGTGTCGGCCGGTTGGAGGGTGCGCGCGCTCCAGCCGCTGACCGGGGGGATGATGCTGACGACCGCTTTGACCCGGCGGTCGGTGGCGGCCGTGAAGAGGGAGTTGGCGCCACCGATGCTGATGCCCCACAGGGCGATGCGGTCGGGGTCGACGTCCTCGCGCAGGGTCAGATGGGTGATGACGTCGCGCAGGTCCCGGCACTGCTGCCAGGGATCGAACTGCTGACGGGGTTCGCCGTCGCTGTAGCCGGTGTTGCGGTGGTCGTAGATCAGGCAGGCCAGACCGGCGTCGGTGAAGCCCTCGGCCATGGCGAACATGGATTCCGCGGGACCGCCCAGGCCGCCCTGGATGATGGCGACGGGCGGGCGTTCGGGACCGTCGGTCGGGCGGAACAGTTTGCCCCGCAGGGTCAGTTCCGACACTCGGAACTCGATGTCTTCGGCGACAGGCATGATTCTCCTCGTGGTGCGGCTCGTGCAGGGGGCGACGATCAGGTGTGACTGACGGGGAGGTCGTCGGGCAGGAAGTCGACGTCGACGGCCCGCGGGTCGGCCGAGGCACGCAGGATGGGGAAGACCTCGGCGCGCATCTCGGTCTCGTACTCGGCCACGGCCGCCGCCACAGGTGTGTCACCGTGGGCGGCGCGCTCCAGGGCCCGGGTGAGGGCCGCGGCGTCGCGCAGTGCCGTGTTGGCGCCGGAGCCGAACGAGGGAGGCATGGCGTGGATCGCGTCACCGAGCAGGGTGACACGGCCGGCCGGCCAGGGGTCTGCCGCCTGTAGGTGACGCATGGACACCGGGAAGATCGTCGACGCGTCGACGTGCTCGACGAGACCGGCCAGGGCGGGGTCCCAGCCGCGTACCGCGGTGCGCATCAGCGCGTGCAGGGTTTCGCCGGAGCTGTGCCACAGGTCGGGAGCCCCGGCGGCGAAGGGGCTGCCGGGCAGTAGGGCGAGGTTGACCATGATGTAGGGATCGACGGGATCGACGGCGGCGCCGGGCGCCAGTTCGGCCACCGCCTCGGCGACCGGCCTGCGCGGTCGGTACACGCCGTACGCGAACATCGCGCCGTTCGGCTCCGCGGCGAGGGCGAAACCGTCGAACAGTGCCTCGGGCAGGCTCGCTGCCAGATCGTCGGTCAGCGGTGCGGTGGAGTACAGGCCGCGTATTCCGGTGTCCACGACCTGAACGTCGGGCAGCAACTGCCCGCGCACGACGGAGTTGATGCCGTCGGCGCCCACCAGTACGTCTCCGGTCTCGCTCGTGCCGTCGTCGAGCAGCACCCGCACCTTCTCGCCGTCCGTCTCGAAGCCGGTGACGGTGCTGTCGTAGCGGACGATGTTCTCCAGGCCCAGACCGATGATCTGGCGGAGCGTGCGCCTGTTGACCGCTGTGTGGGGTCGCCGCGGGTCGTTGGGCGGGCCGATGTGGGGACGGGCGCCCAGTTCGCGGGCCTGGTGGTCGAGCATGACCATGACCTCACGGCGAGGCGTCTCGCGCGAGGTCTGCATGTACAGCTCGAAGAGGTTGTCCGGCAGGCACTGCTGGAGAGCGCGGCCACCCGCGCCGTTCATGTGCAGGCGGTAGCCGGCCCGCCCGACGCCCGGCGCGCTCTCGTAGACGGTGCAGGAGATGCCTGCGCGGCGAAGACCTTGTGCCAGACAGAGCCCTCCGATGCCTCCGCCGGCGATCAGGACATGGAACGACGGCATTGTCGCCTCCTTGATGGGTTCGGAACACCTGCATCGATCGGTGCGGGCCCGAGCATGCGAACGTCTGGGGTGGTGGCGGTCCGTCTGACACGAGGTCCCGCCGAGCCGTGTCACCACTCTCACGTCCACGCTGGGATCAGGGAAGCCGAAATCACCTATGCTCGACATAGACAGGGCTGATGATCATTCGAGGTGGGTGCCGTGAATCTGGACCTCAACCTGCTGCCGCCGCTGGACGCGCTCCTCCAGGAGCGCAGTGTGACGCGGGCCGCCCAACGGCTCGGTCTGAGCCAGCCCTCGCTGAGCGCAGCCCTGGCCCGGCTGCGCCGGCACTACGGCGACGAACTTCTCGTCAGGGCGGGCAACAGCTACGAGCTGACCCCGCTGGCGGAACGACTGGTGGAACACACCGAGCAGGCCCTGAGCTGGGCGGACCGGGTCCTCCAGACGCGCCCCGACTTCGATCCCACGCAGGCCCGGCGCGAGTTCACCGTGATCATGGCCGACTGCCAACTGCCCACTTTCGGGAGGGCCTTGGCCGACCTGGTCCGCGCCGCCGCGCCGAACGTGCGGCTGCGGTTCCAGCACAGCACCGAACGGGTCGTGCAGCAGGCGCTGGACAACCTGCGCACGGTGGACGCCCTCGTCCTGCCCCAGGGCATCCTGTCGAACATCCCCACCTTCGACCTGTACAAGGACCGTTGGGTGTGTGTGATGTCCGCCGACCGTGCTCCGGCCGTCCTCGGGCGGGAGGAACTGGCGGAACATCCTTGGGTGTTGCCCTACCGTCACCCGTCGCCGGTCTTCTCCCCGCTGAACCGCCTGCACGCCGAGGGCATCGAACCGCACGCGGAGATCGTCACGGAGAACTTCCTGGCCATTCCCCACCTGGTCGCGGGGACCGACCGGATCGGCCTGATGCCCGAACGGGTCGCGATCCCCACCCTCTCCGGACAACCGATCACCGTCGTCCGGCCCGCCTTCGAGATCGGCCACTTGGTGGAGGCCCTGTGGTGGCATCCCATCCATGAGCGGGAACCGGCCCACATATGGCTGCGCCGTATCGCCGCTCAGGCCGGCCAGGCAGTCGAGAGCGGCCCCATGGTGTGAGTAAGGGCCCTTGGGCGGGGACGCGGAAGTTGTACAGCAGCCGGTCGACGTCGAGCGCCGACACCCCGGAGTCGGCCCTTGCGGGAGGGCCGGCCGCCCCGCCGCAGTCCGCCGGTTTCGGGCACCTGCTCTGCTTCATCGTCGCGGCCACCGTGTTCGCGGCGGTCCGGTCCCGCTTCTTCCGCCGCGGCCCGCTGGAGTACCTGCTCGACAACCACACGCAACGGGCACGTCGCGTCCGATGGGCCTCGGGTGGGCTCCCCGGGAGTCCGAGCGCGAGTCGGCCTCTCGCATGCGGGCGGCGGAAGCCGCAACCCCGCGGCTCCTACCCGAGGCCGGTCTTCTCCAGCCACTCGGCGGGGGTGGACCCGACAGTCGCCGGATGCGCGGAGAACGGCCGGGCGCCCAGGCTGGAGGCATGACAGAGCACGTTCGTGACAAAGAGCCCGGGACCAGCGTCGAGGCGTCGGCCGGCATCGACGTGCCCGGCCGTGACATCACACCTCGCGGTAGCCGGTTGCTGGAACTTCTGGGCCTGACGCTGGTGGCGGGCGCCGGTGTCCTGTCCGTCGTCCGTCCTGACTTCTACGAGGCAGGCGCGCATGTCTTCGCCACGCACGCGGCCTCCTTGTTGCACTGAGCCGGCGATCGGCGAGCACGTCCGCCCAGGGGATCCCTGAGGGATTCGACCATCCGGTGTTCGGCGGATGCACCCCCCAGCCCGGCCGGGCCCCTTCTGCCTGGCCGTCGTACGCCCGGACTCCGCGAACGACAGGCCCCCGCGGGCCGGTGCCCGCAGCCGCTGACGCGGTGCGTGGCCGACCACGTAGGAAAGGAATTCTGTGAAAACCGCATCCGCCCCGGAGGCGACGGGTGCCGAGTCCCTGCGCACGAGCCAGACGCTCAAGGCGCTGTGCGCGTACGTCCGCCCGCACCGGTGGGCCGTCGTACTCGGTCTGCTGTTGGCGCTGGCTGGAGCCGTCGGCGGGCTGCTCCAGCCCCTGGCCACGAAGGCGCTGGTCGACCGGCTCTCGTCCGGTGGCACGATCGGCACCATCCTGCTGGCCATGACCGTCCTGGTCCTGCTGGGCATGGTGGCCGAGGCGTTCGGCGCCTATGTGCTGGAACGGACGGCGGAGTCCGTGGTGCTCGCCGCCCGCCGCAGCCTCATCGGGCGGTTGCTGCGGCTGCGCCTGGCGGAGGTGGACCGGATGCAGCCGGGCGACCTGATGTCCCGGGTGACCTCCGACACCACGCTGTTGCGGGCGGTCAGTACCCAGGCGGTGGTCTCCGCGGCGACGGGGGCGGTGACACTGGTCGCGGCGGTCGTGGTGATGGCGTTCCTCGATGCCGTCCTTCTGGCCGTCACGCTCGGCGTGATCGCGGTCGTCGGTGTGGGTGCCGTGCTGGTGATGCCGAAGATCGGACAGGCCGCCGAGCGTGCGCAGGCGGCTGTCGGCGAGATGTCCACGGGCCTGGAGCGGGTCTTCGGCGCGTTCCGTACGGTGAAGGCGTCCGGCGCCGAGGAGCGGGAGACCGCTCGCGTCGAGGCGGCGGCACGCAGGGCGTGGCGGCACGGCGTGCGCAGCGCGAAGTGGGAGGCCGTGCTGGGTTCGGCCGACAACCTTGCCGTCGAGCTGGCGTTCCTCGCAGTACTCGCCGTCGGCGGGGCGCGGGTGGCGTCCGGGGACATGCCCGTGTCCACGCTGATCGCGTTCCTGCTGTACCTCTTCTTCCTGATGGAGCCGGTGTACCAGCTGGTCGAGGCAGCGTCCCACTACCAGGAGGGCGCGGCCGCGATCGCCCGGATCGCGCAGGTGGACGGCCTGGCGACGGAGCCGCAGGGCCGGCACCTGCCGGTGCGGCCCGCGACCGAGGCGGTGCGGCCGCGTCCGGCGTCGGTTCGCTTCGAGGAGGTGTCCTTCCGCTACGGGACCGGGTCGCCGGAGATCCAGCGGGTGGACTTCGAGGTGCCGGGCGGCGGAATGACGGCGTTCGTCGGCCCGTCGGGCGCGGGCAAGTCGACGGTCTTCGCGCTCGTCGAGCGGTTCTACGAAGCGACAGGCGGCCGTGTCCTGGTCGACGGCAAGGACGTGACGAAGTGGCCGCTGTCCGAGCTGCGGTCCGTCATCGGGTACGTCGAGCAGGACACGCCGGTGCTGGCCGGCACGCTGCGGGAGAACCTGGTCTTCGCCGCGCCCGGCGCCACCGACGACGAGATCCGCGAGGTCCTCTCCCGGACCAGGCTCGACGACCTCGTCGAGCGTCTCCCGCACGGCCTGGACACCCCGGTCGGGCACCGCGGCACGAGACTGTCCGGCGGCGAGCGCCAGCGCATCGCGATCGCCCGCGCGCTGCTGCGCAGGCCCCGGCTGCTGCTCCTGGACGAGGCGACCTCGCAGCTCGACGCCGTCAACGAGCTGGCACTGCGGGACGTCATCGCCGAGACCGCACGCGAGACCACCGTGCTGGTGGTGGCCCATCGCCTGTCGACCGTCACGGACGCCGACCGCATCGTCGTCATGGACGCGGGCACGGTCCGCGCGGTCGGCACCCATGAGGAACTGGTGGCCAAGGACGAGCTGTACGCGCAGCTCGCGGCGACGCAGCTCCTGACCGCGGTGGGTCGCCCCTTCGGCTAGACGGGCCTGACCTGTGGGCTCGCCGGTGCCGTCGGCCGTCCTCCACCGGCTGCCCCCGCCGTGCGGCGGGGGCAGCCGGTTGCGGCGGTTCGCGGCCCGCTCGGTTCGTCCCTCGCCCGGGAGTCCCCACGCCGTGCTCATGGCCAAGGGCGAGCAGGCCCGCTGAGCAGGCCGGACGACCGCCCGCTCGACCTGATGCGCACGGGCGTCGGCCGGCTGCCCCCTCCGCGCCCCGGTACGTCTTTCCCGCCGCGGGCTCCCACGGCGCGGGGCACGGCGGCGGTGACCGCGCAGCCGACGCGTGGATCATGAAGGTCATCGGCGAACCGGCGACCTGCACCACCTTCGCGGACCTGCTCCAGGCCATCGAGCGCCATGCCTGAGCACGCGCGCACGATCCCCGCACCACTCGGCGCCCTCGACACCCGGCACACCGGCCAACGGTTCGCAGCACACGAGGGTTTCGGGGAGTGAGCACGCCTGCGCCGCGACGTACTGCTGCGCATCCGGGCGACCTGGCCGGGCACCGGCCTGAGGACCGCACCGCGTCCGAGGCCGGGCGCCTTTTGAACTTTGAGCTCTCTCCGGTTGGCGTCAGGGCGGAGCTGCGATGAGTCGGCCGGGGACCACAGCCGAGGCCCGCGGGGTTATCCCCCTTGCGGGTCTCGGACGGCTGACCAGGCCGGGATGGGCACTGAGCGGGCCACCCCGACCTGACCTCACCGGACGTACCTGGCGGGCTTGGTGGCTGCGTTGAGCAGGTACTCCAGGGAGCCGCGGCGGAAGAAGCGGGACCCGATCGCGGCGAAGACGATCGCACCCAGGATGTACGTGAGCACGGGTATCCAGGACTTCGTGGTGCCGGCGCCGGAAGCGGGCCACGCGGACTGTGCGAGGAAGTGGCCGACGTAGGCGGTCAGGGACATGGTGCCCACGGCGATGACCGGTTTCGCCAGGCGGCGCAGTCGCGGCAGGCTGTCGATGGCCACCGTCGCGCCCACGATCACGAGGATCGCGACACCCAGGCAGCCGAGGGTGTCGAGGGTGGTGCCGGTGTGCGACACAGCACCCAGCAGGTCCGAGGCCGACTGCACGGGCCCGCCGGACCCGCCCATGGACCCTGCCCCGGACCCGCTGCCCATGGCCCCCGATCCGGAGCCGCTGGACGGCCCTCCGCCTCCCCTGAAGCTCAGCACCGCGCTCGTGCCACCCAGCAGCGTGGCCCGGGCCGTCGACACGGGCCTCGTCGTACTCGCCGCGCTCGACGCCTGGATCAACCTCCACGACGAGGCGACACCCCTCTTGTGGGCCGTCGTCGCCCTCGGCTGCGCCGGCCTGATCCTGCGCAGGCGCTTTCCGATGACCGTCTACCTGCTGACACTGCCCATGACCCTGCTCATGGACGCGGCAGTCGCGCCGATCGCCGCCCTGTACACACTGGCCACGCGCACCCGTAACCGCCCGCTGCTGGCCGGGTGCGTCCTGCTGAACGCGACGGCGGGCACCCTCGCCTGGCCCCTGGTCGACCCGTTCTCCGGCGATCGGACCTGGACGCTCATCGACTTCGTCTACACGCTGGCCACGGCCTTCGCTCCGATCCTGTGCGGCCAGCTCGTGCAGGCCCGACACGACGTGGCCCGCCAACTCGTCGAGGTCAAAGTGGCCCGCGAACACGAACGCGCCCTGTACGCCCAGAGGGTCCTCGCCCGCGAACGCGCCCAGCTGGCCGGCGAGATGCACGACGTCGTCTCCCACCAGGTCAGCCTCATCGCCGTGCAGGCCGGAGCCCTGCAGGTCGCCGCGAAGGACCCGGACGCCCGCGACGCCGCCCGCACCATCCGCACCCTGAGCGTGAACACCCTCGACGAACTCCGCCACATGGTCACCCTGCTGCGCGCCTCCGGCGGCAAGGACACCGAACTCACCCCACAGCCCACCCTCGCCGACCTCCAGCAACTGATCGCCAACAGCGGCATCGAGACCACCCTGACCGGGGAGCTCCCGCCCGGCATCAGCACTACCGCCCAACGCACCGTCTACCGCACGGTCCAAGAAGCCCTCACCAACGTCCGCAAGCCCGCCCCGGGCGCCCGCGCCGAGGTGCGCCTGTGGCATGACGCGCAGCGGTTCGGCGTCACCACCACCAACACCGCCCCCACTCGCCCGTCCGTCGCCCTGCCCAGCGCCCGGCATGGCCTGATCGGCCTGAGAGAAGGCGCCGAACTGCTCGACGGCATCCTCACCGCCGAACCCACCCCACAGGGCGGATACGAGATCGGACTGCGGGCCTCACCCGGCCCGCCTGAGCCCAGCCCGCCCGACGCGGATCAGCGCTCTCAGCATCCGGGCGGTGGTGTCAGCCGAGGCGCCATCGCTGGTTGCTGCCGCCGTTGCAGTCCCACAGCCCGACCGGTGCGCCGTTGGCGGTGGAGGCACCGGTCACATCCAGGCACAGCCCTGACCGGACGCCGGTGATGGTGCCGTCGGAGTTGAGGTTCCATTGCTGGTTGGTGCCGCCGTTGCAGTCCCAGATCACGACTTTCGCGCCGGCCGTGGTGCCGGCCGCGTCGAGGCACTTCGCACCGCCGTAGACGGTGAGCTGCTTGGCCGAGGTTCTGGTCCAGGACTGGTTCGTCTGGCCGTTGCAGTCCCAGATCTGCGTCTGGGCGCCGTTGGTCTGCGAAAAGCCGGGGACGTCCAGGCACTTGCCCGAACCGGTGGCGCGGACAGGACCTGTGGTGGTGCCGCCGGAACCTCCCGAGCCGTCGAGTCCGAAGAACGCGATGGCCCGGGCCGCCATACCGGTGGAGGGCAGGGCGTGCCCGACACCCTTGAGGCTGATCGCCTCGACCGGTGCCTGCGCGCCGGTGGAGCCGTAGCGGGTGCGGGTCCAGCCGGTCTGCGGGGAGTCGGTGAAGGCCGGGGTCTGGCTCACCCCGAGCACATTGGTCCATTGCTTGATCTCTTCACCGAAGTTCGCGTAGTACAGCGCTTCGTCCTCGGTGCCGTGCCACAGCTGCATCCGCGGCCGGGGGCCGGTGTACCCGGGGTAGGCGGCCCGGACGAGGTCACCCCATGCCTGCGGCGTCTTGGTGATCTGGCCGGTGGCGCAGGCACTGTTCCAGCCGGAGCCGTCGGTGGTGGCGAAACAGCCGAACGGCACGCCCATGAACGCCGCACCCGCCTTGAACAAGTCGGGGTAGGCGCCGAGCATGACATTGGTCGTCATCGCGCCGGACGAGGCACCGGTGACATAGACCCGGTCGGCGTCGGCGTTCATGTTCCGCACGGTGTACCGGACCATCGAGGCGATACTCGTGGGATCACTGCCCCCGTCGTGCTTGAGCGCCTGCGGCGAGGAGACGTCGAAGCACTGCCCGCTGACGTTCGCGTCCGGGTAGACGACGATGAACCCGTACTGGTCGGCAAGGCGGGCGAACTCCGTTCCGGAGTGGAAGGCGGGCCCCGTGCCGGTGCAGTAGTGCACCGCCACCAGCACCGCCGGGCGCGCCGGAGCGCTGTCGGGCACGTAGGTGTACATCCGCAGGTTGCCCGGGTTGCTGCCGAAGTCCGTCACCTCCTTCAGGGAAGCGGCCGACGCGGTGGTGGCCGAGGCACCGGTCAGTACGAGCGCCGCGATCAGCGGCGAGATCCCCATCAGCAGGGCTACCAGCACATCCTTGACGCTTCTCTTCCTGGCCTTCGGGGACATGACGCTGTCCTTTCTGGAAATCCGGCGCGGGTACGGGCGAGGGCGGCCCGGGGATCCTTGTCGAGGCGGAGCCGCGACGGAGGGGGGTCGATGCGCTTCGGGAAGGGGCGTGCGACCGCGCAACGACGGTGGTGTGTGCGGCGCGTGGGCATACACATGGGATTCCCTGAGGCGGACCGGAAAAGAAGGTGAAGCGCTTCGATGCTCGTCAGAGCTCCAGGGCAGTGTCAAGAGATCAGCCTTGATACGTTGAACAGAGCGCTCTGGCCCCTTTGTTGTACCCGGGAGTAATCTTGAATGCGGCCCTTGTGCGCCCTCATGCCTTCCCCTAACCTCGCAGCAGCATCGAAGCGCTTCGACTGTGCATCACGTCGTCGCAGTAATGGGATGACTGCTTTCAGCTCAGCCAATTCCAGTCACGACACCGCAGCCGACGGCCCTGCGCCGGGTGTCCTGGTGTGCCATGAAGGGTTGACGCGATGACGCCGAATGCCGCCCCCGTCTGCTCCGGACCAAGCCGGATAGGCTTCCTCGCTCCCACGGCGTTCGCCACCGCAGCGGTGGCCGCTGAGAAGTCGCTGCTCACCGCCTGGGACAGGTCGGACAGTGGGGCGTGCGAGGGCACCACGTAGGGCAAGGCCGTCGACCAACTGCTCCCGACGCGCATGGGCCGCCATGCGGCACGGCCGGAGTGCAGTACGGGGAGCCCGTCTGACGCGCGACAGCGGCATCGGCGTCGTCCTCACCACCCAGGGCACCTGACGGCCGCACCCGGTCACCCGGTGGGAGACCGCCTTCCTCAGCGGCAACGGCCGACACAGCGCGCTCGCGTTCGGTCAGCCCCGCCGAACAGCAATCACTCGCGGAAGAGAAGGAACTCCATGAAAAAGTCTCGGATCCTGCCCCTGGTCACGCTTGTCTCCGCCGTGTTCGGGCTGGCGGCGGCAGGGGTGACCCCTGCCTCTGCCGCCCCCAACACGCCTTTGCGGGTCATGCCGTTGGGCGACTCGATCACCTGGGGTGTGGGAAGCAGTACGGGCAACGGCTACCGGGCGCCGTTGTGGGACAGACTCGCTGCGGACGGCCACCCGCTGGACTTCGTGGGCACCGGGCGGGCCGGTTCGATGTCCGATCCCGACAACGAGGGTCACTCGGGGTACCGCATCGACCAGATCGCCGCACTCGCCGACGCCTCGCTCACCCGCTACCGGCCCAATGTCGTCACGCTGCACATCGGCACCAACGACCTCCAGGGAGCCTCCGAGGTCAACACCGCCATCGCCCGGCTGAAGTCGCTGGTCAACCAGATCACCGCCGACGTCCCCGACGCAACGGTCCTCGTCGCCTCCCTGGTCGTGTCCACCAGCAGCTCGGAGGAGCGGTTCCGGGGCGCGTACAACCAGGCCACGCGCCAGATCGTCAGCGATGCACAAGCGGCGGGCAAACACGTCGCCCACGTCGACATGAGCAGCCTGACCACGGCCGACCTGGCCGACCCCCTGCACCCCAACGACTCGGGCTACCGGAAGATGGCCGACGCCTTCCACCGCGGCGTCCGGGCCGCGGACAGCGCCGGATGGCTGAAGAACCCCGCCCCCGCCCCCGCACGCGTACAGTCCGGCATCGCCGGCAAGTGCATGGACGTCAAAGGCGCCGCCACAGCCGACGGGACCGCCGTCCAGACGTGGAGCTGTGGCGGCGGTGCCAACCAGCTGTGGTCCGCCTACACCGACGGCACGCTGCGCTCCATGGGCAAGTGCCTCGACGCAGCCGGCTATGGCACCGCGAACGGAACCAAGGTCCAGCTCTGGTCCTGTCACGGCGGCGCCAACCAGGTCTGGCAGCCCTACAACGGCGGCTACCGCAACCCCGCTTCGGGCCGCTGCCTCGACGTTCCGGGCTCCTCCACGGCCGACGCCACACAGCTCCATCTGTGGGACTGCAACGGCGGCTCCAACCAGAAGTGGACCACTCTGACCGCCGGCTGACCCCGCTCCGGGATCTGCGCCCATTCCGGGGTTCGGATCCCGGAAGACCATCGAGAGTTCCAGGATCACGGCAACCCTTTGCGCAGCCTGTGACCACAAGGAAGCGGATCCGGCCAGTTCGGTGGCCGGGATCCGGATTTCCACGTGTACAGCATGCAAGGAGAACGCCTCCCCATGAACCACCCCACGAACGGCGGGCGCCGCGGGCGTCACCGCCGCCGCTGGACCGCCACCGGTCTGGTGCTCGGTGTGCCCGCCGTCCTCGTGCCGTACCTCCTGTTCGCGCAGGAGGACTCGCAGGCCGCGACGGTCGACGGCGATGCCTACTACCGGCTGGTTTCCGTGCGCAGCGGCAAGGTGCTGGACGTCAACGGCTTCTCCACCGCCGACGGCACCCGCATCCAGCAGTGGACCGACGAGAACACCGCCAACCAGCAGTGGAGGCTGCGGCCCACCGGCGACGGCCACTACGAGCTGGTGAACCGCAACAGCGGCAAGGTGCTGGGAATAGTGGGCAACTCCGACGCTCAGGGGGCCGCCGCCGAGCAGCAGACCGACAGCTCCGCCACGTCCCAGGAGTGGCGGATCAGTGAGGGGAGCGGTTCCGACGCCGTCATCCTCACCTCCCGCAGGAGCGGACAGGTCCTGGACGTCTCGGGGGGCTCCAGGGCCCAGGGCGCGGCGGTCGTCCAGAATCCGAGCCGGGGTGGCTCTGGTCAGCAGTGGAAGCTGGTGAAGGCGGACCGGACCCTGGTGTCCGGATCCGCCACCGCGCGGACCACGGCCGCGGCAGGACCGTATGTGTGGAAGAACGCCCAGGTGGTGGGCGGCGGTTACGTCACCGGGCTGGTCTTCAACCAGCGGGAGAAGGGTCTGCTGTACGCGCGCACGGACATGGGCGGCGCCTACCGCTGGGACACCGGTGCCGAGCAGTGGATCCCGCTGACCGACTGGATCGGCGAGAAGGACTGGAACCTGCTGGGCATCGACTCGGTGGCCACCGACCCCGTCGAACCCAAGCGGCTCTACCTCATGGCGGGCACCTACACCAACGAGTGGGCGGGCAACGGCGCGATCCTGCGCTCCACGGACCGGGGCCGCACCTTCAAACGCACCAACCTGCCGTTCAAGGTGGGCGGCAACGAGGACGGCCGCGGGGCGGGTGAACGGCTCGTGGTCGATCCCGCGGACAACCGCAACCTGTTGCTGGGCAGCCGCAAGAACGGTCTGTGGCGCAGCACCGACTTCGGTGTGACATGGCGGCAGGTCTCCTCGTTCCCCGTCAAGGACGGGGCGAGCAGCGGCGCGGGCATCTCCTTCGTGACGTACGGCCCGGCCGGCAGCAAGACGATCTACGTCGGTGTCGGCGACAAGTCCACCTCCCTGTACCGCTCCACCGACGGCGGCAGCAGCTGGCAGGCCGTCTCCGGACAGCCCACCGGCCAGCTGCCCCAGCACGGGGTGCTCTCCGGTGACGGCTCGCTGTACCTGACGTACACCGACAACCTCGGACCCAACGGCGTGACGGCGGGCTCCGTATGGAAGTACACGCCGAACCGCGGGGCGTGGAAGAACATCTCCCCGTCCCAGGGCAACTACGGGTTCTCCGGTCTGGCCGTCGACCCGCGCAAGCCCTCCACGGTCATGGTCACCACCCTCGGCCGCTGGTACCCCGAGGACGAGATCTACCGCAGCACCGACGGCGGCACGACCTGGAAGGCACTGGCCGACAAGTCGAAGCGCAACGCCTCCGCCGCGCCTTACGTCGGCACCCACACCGGGCACTGGATGACCGCCCTGGCCATCGACCCCTTCAACTCCGGTCACGTGCTGTACGGCACCGGCAACGGCATCCTGCGCAGCAAGGACGCCCATGCGTCCGACAGCGGCGGGACCAGTCACTGGAGCATGGGCGCCCGAGGTCTGGAGGAGACCGCGCTGCTGGACGCGATCGCCCCTCCCGGCGGCGCCACCGTCATCACCTCCATGGGCGACCAGGGCGGCTTCCGGCACGACTCCCTGACCAAGGTGCCCTCCGGGCGGCTGAAGAACCCGCTGATGACCAACAGCACCGATATCGACTTCGCCCAGTCCAAGCCCTCGATGATGGTCCGCGTCGGCCGGGGCGGCGCGCAGGACGGCGCCTACTCCACCGACGGCGGCCGCAACTGGAACGGCTTCACGGCAGAGCCGGTGGCCAGTGCCCAGGACGGGCATGTCGCGCTCGCGGCGGACGGCTCCACCATCGTCTGGACCCAGGCGGGCCAGGCCCCGTACCGGTCGACCGACAGGGGGGCGAGCTGGTCGAGGGTCGGCGGCCTGGGCGACGACGCCGTGGTCGTCGCCGACCGCTCCTCGGCCAGGACCTTCTACTCCCTGTCCGGCGGCACGCTCCACGCCAGCACCGACGGTGGCGCGACCTTCACTGCCCGCGCCACGGGCCTGCCCGACGGCCGGCTCACGGCCGCCCCCGGCATCGCCGGTGACCTCTGGATCTCCGGCTACGGCAAGGGGCTGCTGCACTCCACCGACGGCGGCCGCACCTTCACCACGCTCAAGACGGTGGAGTCCGCCTCCGCCCTCGGCTTCGGCAAGGCCAAGCCCGGTTCCCGCTACCAGGCCCTGTACCTGATCGGCACCGTCAAGGGCGTCACCGGAGTCTTCCGCTCCACCGACAAGGGCGCCACCTGGCTCCGCGTCAACGACAAGGCCCACCAGTGGGGCGCCATCGGCGGCGTCGGCGTCATCACCGGCGACCCCGACACCTACGGCCGCGTCTACGTCGGCACCAACGGACGCGGCTTGCAGTACGGCGACCCGTCCTGACCTCGACAACCATCGGGGCCGCAGGCACTGCCGCCTGCGGCCCCGCCAGGACCGACGTTCTTTCGCGGACCTGCCAACCCGGCTCGCGCGGTGACGGGTTACGGGTTACGTCTTACGTGTTCGGGAGCGTGGTCCACTTCTGGTTGTTCTGGCCGTTGCAGGTCCACAGGATGACCGGCGTCCCGTTGGCGGATCCGGCCTCCTTGGCATCGAGGCACAGCCCGGCGCGGACGTTGCGGACCGACCCGTCGGAGCCGACCGTCCACTTCTGGTTGTCCTGGCCGTTGCAGGGCCAGACGACGACCGGCGTGCCGTTGGTGGTGCCCCGGCCGGAGGCGTCCAGGCACTTGTCGCCGTAGACGCGGATCTCGCCTCCGGCCCAGCTGGTCCAGAGCTGGTTGGCGGCGGTGTGGCAGTCCCACAGCAGCGTCTTCGACCCGGCGGCGGTGGCGGCGCCCTCCACGTCCAGGCAGCGGCCGGACCCGCCACCGCGCAGGCGCCCGGTGGTGGAGGCCAGCGGGCTGCCGCCGGTCATCTTGTACACGGCGACACCGTGGGCCGGGACGCTCGCGGAGATCTGCCCGGAGGTGCTCGACGTGCCGCCCGTCCACAGGTCGGTGAGGGTGAACGACCCTCCGGTCAGGCCGACCTGGGCGGCCGTGGCGGTGATGGTCGCGGTGCTGCTGCCCCGGTTGAACAGACCCACGGCGACCGAGCCGTCGGACAGGCGCTTGGCGAACACCTCCGTGTCGCCGTCGTCGCGCACCCGGCGACCGCCCGCGCCCAGCGAGTCCTGGTTCACCGCCAGCAGACGCGGGTTGCGCAGGATCGCGCTCACGTCAGCGGACATGGTGCGGATGTCGTTGCCCGCGATGAGCGGGGAGCCCATCAGCGCCCACAGCGCGAAGTGGGAACGTGACTCGGTCAGTGACAGACCGGGACGGCCGACGACGAGCATGTCGGGATCGTTCCAGTGTCCCGGGCCCGACTGGGCCGCCAGTGGCGCGTTGATGTCCAGGACGTTGCCGACGCCCATGGGGTAGCTGTTGGTGTTGCCGTTCTGCCAGATGTCGAGCAGGTCCTCGGTCGTCCGCCACAGGTCGGCGACCTGTCCCCAGTCGTAGGTGGCGCCGGTGGGGGCGTGGAAGCTGTTGGGGTTGATGCTGTAGACGATCGGACGGCCGGTGGCACGCAGGGCGTTGCGCATGGTCGTGAACTGCGCGACCTGCTCGCTGAGGGTGCCGCTGCCGGAGCACCAGTCGTACTTGAGGTAGTCCACACCCCAGGAGGCGAACGTGGCGGCGTCCTGGGCCTCATGGCCCTTGCTGCCGGTGGAGCCGGGGTAGGTGCCCACCCCCTGGGCGCACGTCTTCTCGTTGGGCGCCTGGTAGATGCCGAACTTCAGGCCCTTGCTGTGGATGTAGTCCCCGAGCGCCTTCATCCCGCTGGGGAACTTGGTCGGGTTGGACCGCAGGTTGCCCGACGCGTCGCGCTGCGGGTCGAACCAGCAGTCGTCGACGACGACGTACTGGTAGCCCGCGGCCTTCATGCCCGAGGACACCATCGCGTCGGCGGCCTGGCGGACCTGCGCCTCGGTGATCCCGCATCCGAAGCTGTTCCAGCTGTTCCAGCCGAGCGGCGGGGTGAGCGCGGGGCTGCCCGGCGCGGCCTGGGCGGTCGTGCCGACGGAGGCCGTGGCGCAGGCGCTCAGCGTCAGTGCGGTGGCCGTGAGAAGCCGCAGCAGTCGTCTGTGCAGGGGAACCATGGGGGGTTTCCTTCCTGGCCCGCACAGCGGTAGCCGCCGTGCGGGCCTGATCGGCGGGTCAGGAGTGTGTGATCACGTGCGCGCGGGTCAGCGTCGCAGGGTGAGGAGACCCGGCCGGTACGGCAGTTTCAGGTAGTCCGTGCCGTCCGATGCGGGGGTCCTGCCCTGGTACAGGAACTGCAGGTTGCAGGGGTCGACGGTCATGGTCTGGTCGGCGTTGATGCGCACCAGGTCGCCGTGGCTGATGTCGTTGGTCCAGGTGGCACCGCTGTTGGCCTTGCCGGCGAAGGGGCTGCTCTCGCTGCCGGCCTGTACCGTCCACGGACCGTTCAGGCCGGCGGCGGTGAAGGAGCGGAAATAGCGGCCGTTCGCACCCATCGCCTCGACGATCATGAGGTACTGGTTCTGGCCCTTGATCTTGTAGACCTCCGGTGCCTCGAACAGCTTCTCCTTCGTGTCGCTCATGACCGTGGTGTACGACGAGCCGAAGCTGGCCGGGAAGTTCCCGATCGGCATGGTCGACTTGTAGATCTTGCCGTTGTCGTCGGCGAAGAACATGTACATGTTCTGGTCGTCGGCGATCATGGTCGGGTCGATCGGGCCGCTTTCGGGCAGGCTGCCGGTGAACAGGGGCTGCGGGGCGGACCAGCCGTTGGGGTTGGTGGGGTCGCTGGACGTGCGGTAGGTGAAGGGCCAGGCCGTCCCCCACCCGTTGGAGGTCAGCACCCAGATGTTCTTGGGCGCGAAGTAGAACAGTTTGGGCGCCACCGCCAGGCCCGGGCTCATCCCGGTCTGGGGGGCCGTCGCCATGTCCGACCAGTTGGTGAAGGGACGGAACGCCATCGTGCCCCACGACGATCCGTCAGAGGTGGTCGCGTAGACCAGCTGCTTGCCGTTGTACGGCACGGTGGTGAAGTCCTTCAGCGCGACCCAGCCGTTCGACGGCTGCGCCAACGCGCCGGTCGACGACCACCGGTACGCCGACGGGAGAGCACACGTGTCGCCCGGCGGTGCGGACAGCCCCGTCCACTTCTGGTTGCTGCCGCCGTGGCAGTTCCAGAGCTGCACCGCCGTGCCGTTGCCCGTGGCGCCGCCGCTGACGTCCAGGCAGAGCCCGGACTCCACACCGACGATCGTGCCGTCGGAGTTCACCCGCCACTGCTGGTTCGCACCGCCGTGGCAGGTCCAGATCTGCACCCGCGTACCGGCCGTGGTGGCATGGCCGGGCACGTCCAGGCACTTGTTGCCGTACACGGTCAGCCGGCTGTCGTCCGTCAGCGTCCACTGCTGGTTGGTCCCGCCCGTGCAGTCCCATATCTGCAGGCTCGTGCCGTCCGTCTGGCCGGCGTTCGGCACATCGAGACACCGGCCGGAACCGGCGCCGCGCAACGCGCCGCTGGTGGCCGCCTGAGCCGGGTTGGCGACGAGTGTCGCCGCCGAAGCGACCAGGGCCGCGAGCACCACGGACAGCTGCCTGGGGCTGAAACCACGTCTGCGCATGGGGGGCCTCATTCCTTGAGTGAGCGGTTCCGGCCGGCCCCGTCGGAGGCTGTCCGGACTCTTGATGCGCTACGACCCGACCGCGGTGTTCGCCGCCGAACGATATTGTTCGTGATTTCGAACGATGGTCGAAGAGTCGCGCAAGGGAGTGGGGAGGGTGATCACAAGCTGCTTGGGGGCGTCAGTTCCGCACGAGGCGCCAGCGGTTGTCGGCGGAGCCGTCGTCCGAGTCCTGGACGGCGAACGCGCCGACGGCGGTGGAGTTGTTCGCGATGGCGAGCAACTTGCCGCTGTGCACATTGCGGATCTTGTAGGACCCGTCTCCCTGGTCGAGCAGCGTCCAACGGTGGTCGGCGGTGCCGTTGTCCGACCATTGCAGGACGGCTGCGTTGTCCGCCGTGGACATGTCCTGGACACCGAGCACCTTGCCGCTGTGGGCGTTGCGGAAGCGGAACCCGTTTCCGTCGGGGATCATGTGCCAGTCGTGGTCGGCGGTGCCCGAGTCGTTCCATTGGAGGGCGCGGCCGCCGTCGGCCGTGGACATGTTCTGAATGCCCAGCACGAGACCGCTGCCCACGTTGGCGAGACGGACGGTGCCGGTACCGCTGGTGTTCCAGTAGACGGTGTAGTTGTGGCCGTGCGCGTCGTGGAACGGGCCCAGGTTGACGGTGGAGCCGTTGGCGCCGGCGGTGAAGGCGAGCGCCGTGCTGCTGGTCCGTGTGATCGAGGACGTGTCCAGCGTCGGGAGAGAGGTGAGCGCCCGGTCGCCGTAGTTGCCGGACAGGACCACCGGGCCGTAGGTGATCGCGGCGACGTTCGCGTTGTCGTTGGCCGCCCGCATGACGACCCGCATGGGCAGGCGGACGGTGACCGTGTCACCGGAGGTCCAGGAGCGGGTCAGGGTGGCGTAGCTGCCGGGCGTGGTGGTGATGTTCTGCGCCGCGCCGTTGACGCTGACGGTGGCCCCGGAGGTCCAGCTCGGGATGCGGATGCGCATCGCCCAGGTTCCGCCGACGTTCCCGCTGACCCGCAGGGTCGTGGTGTCGCTCACGGGATAATTCGTCGTCTGGGTGACGGTGATGCCGCGCTCCGACCAGTTGAGCACCGAGGGCACGAACATGTTCACGATCAGCGTGCTGTCACTGCGGTAGTAGAGGGAGTCCATCAACCTGGTGTGCATCTCCAGGCCCGTGCCCTGGCAGCACCAGAAGGTGCCGTAGTCGGTGCTCCACGTGCCGCCGCCCCACGCCGGGCCCACACCGCGTCGGCCTCCCGGATTGAGCGGGGTGAAGTAGGTGACGTGACCGTGGTCGTCCGCCGGGTTCTGCTGGCCGATCATCTGGTTCAGCCACGCCTGCTCGTAGTAGTCGAACAGCGCGGCCCGGTTCGGGTCCAGCGCGAACAACTCCCGGGTCAGGATGAGCATGTTGAAGGTGTTGCAGCTTTCGCACGTGTCCTTGTTCAGGTAGCCGGCGATGGCGTTCGGGGCGCGGAAGTGCTCCGCCTGGCTGTTGCCGCCGATGGCGTACGTGTGGTTGTTGACGCAGATGTTCCAGGCATGGGTGGCGATGTCCCGGTACCGAGCGGTGCCGGTGGCCTTGAACTCCCGGGCGGCCCCGATCCACTTGGGTACCTGCGTGTTGGCGTGCAGTCCGCTGAGCCGGTCCTGGTTGGCCGCCAGAGGGTCGAACACCGCGGCATGATCGAACCGTTGGGCGACGGTGAGCCACCGCGCGTCACCTGTCTGCTGGTAGAGATCGGCCAGCACGGTGTTCATGCCGCCGAACTCCGTCTGCAGCATGGCCTGCATCTGCTGGCCGCTCAGTCGGCCGGTGCGCCGGTCGACCCATCCCGCCAGGGCGAGCAGCACGTCACGGGCCTGTGTGCTGCCGATGTGGCGCCACACGTCCAGCAGACCGACCAGCGTCTTGTGGATGGTGTAGTACGGCACGTTGCCGTTGTTCAGGGTCCGCTGTTCGAGAGCGGTGAAGTCGGACTCGGGGTAGCCGGACAGATACCCGGCGCCGAAACCGGCGGCACTGTTGTTGGCCTGGCATTTGGCCAACTCCGCAACCATATGGGTTGCCTTCTCCCGGCAGACGGTGTCCCCGGTGACCGCGTAGAGCTGCGCCCACGCCGTGAGGAAGTGCCCTTGGGCGTGGGTGCGGAAGGGGAACGTCGGCGCGTCCCAACCGCCGTTCGCGGGCGCACCGTTGGTGGACAGACGGTGGTTGACGCGGAAGTTGTACAGCAGTCGGTCGACATCGACGAACCGCAGGTAGTTCCGCGTACGGTCCTGGTTGTCCAGCCAGCGGCCGGCGGTGAGCCGGACCTGGCCGAGCGCGAAGGGATGCGCGAGCACCCCGATGTCGGCCCTGGCGGGAGGGACGGCCGCTCGGGCCGGCGATGCGCCGACGAAGGAACCGGTGGCAGAGGCGGCGGCCGTGGCCCCGGCTACTTGCAGGAGACGCCGTCTGCTGACGGAGGAAGACATCTCGCACCCTTCGGTGGGGGAAGGTGACTGCTCGGTCTTCGGTGCGTTCGTTCACAGGTCGGGCGGTCGGGCGGTCGGGCGGTCGGGCGGTCGGGCGGTCGGGCGCGACGCGTCACGTGCGCATCCGTTGGGGTTTCCGTTCGACCAACCCTCTTGCGCGATACATGGGATGGATTAACGGATACGGACGTTGCTCCTGTCTAGCCTTGTGACACGGAAGGCTTGGCTACTTGCGGGTTTCGTCCGGCTCACACCTCTGACGTCGCGTCAAACATGGGAGAACCGGGACGACCGGTCGCGCAAAACCGGCCACGCCTGGGAGGGCCGGCTGAACGCGGGACGTGGTGCACCTTCTGCTCGATGGGTGGGGGTGGATCAGCAACTGCCGGAGGCGGTCGAGGTTCCGGTGCCGATCCGCAGGGTCGCCGGGGCACCGCAGCATCCGCCGCCCTGGCCGTTCTGGGCCGTGTCGGGCTGGTCGTACAGTCCCGCGCCGCCGCACACGCCGGTCTCCGGCAGGGTCAGCTCGACGCGTTCGGCGGCCCCGCGGTCGCCGGCGATGGCGGCACTGATGGAGCGGACCTGCTCGTAGCCGGTCATGGCCAGGAACGTGGGGGCGCGGCCGTAGGACTTCATGCCGACCAGGTAGACGCCCTGCTCCGGGTGGGAGAGCTCGTTCACGCCGTGCGGGTAGACGGTTCCGCAGGAGTGCACGTTCGGGTCGATCAGCGGAGCCAGGGCGGTGGGCGCCTCCAGACGCTCGTCCAGTCCGAGACGGACCTCGGAAAGAAAGGACAGGTCGGGGCGGAAGCCGGTCAGCACGATGACCTCGTCGACCGGGTCCAGCCGGCGGCCGTCCTCGGCGACCAGGACCAGTCGGTCGCCGTCACGCTCCACAGCGTGTGTCCGGAAGCCGGTGACCGCGCTGGCGTAGCCGTCCTCCACGGCGGCCTTGGCGCGCAGGCCCAGGGCTCCGCGCCCGGGCAACTCGTCGGCCTCTCCGCCGCCGAAGGTGTTGGCGCCGATGCCGCGTCGCAGGATCCAGGCCGCGTGCGTGCCCTGCTCCTCCTCGGCCAGGTCGGCGAGGGAGGCCAGCGCGGTGAAGGCCGAGGCGCCGGAGCCGATGACCGCGGTGCGCCTTCCCGCGTGGCGGGCACGGACGGCCGGGTCCTTGAGGTCGGGGACGCGATAGGCGACGCGGTCGGCGGCGGCCCTCTCGCCGAGGGCGGGCAGGCCGTCGGCGCCCATCGGACCCGGGGTGGACCAGGTGCCGGACGCATCGATCACGGCACGGGCGGTCATCCGCTCCTCACGGCCGTCCGGCCCCAGGGCATGGATGGTGAAGGGCTGCTCGTCGCGATCGGCGTCGACGATGCGGTCGCGGCCCGCGCGGGCGACGCCGGTCACTCTGACGCCGTAGCGGACCTGGTCGCCGAGGGCGGCGGCGAGCGGCCGCAGGTACTGCTCGGCCCAGTCGCCGCCGGTCGGGTAGGCGGAGCCGTCGGGGCGCACCCAGCCGGTGGGGGCGAGGAGCTTCTCGGCGGCCGGGTCGGTGACCTCGGCCCAGGGGGAGAACAGCCGCACGTGCGCCCAGCCGCGTACGGCGGTACCCGCAGACGGTCCGGCTTCGAGGATCAGGGGCTCGATACCGCGTTCGACGAGGTGGGCGGCGGCGGCCAGGCCGATCGGACCGGCACCGATGACCACGACGGGCAGTCGGCCGGTGTTGTTCGCGCTCACGAGACTCTCCTCTGTTTCGACATTTGTCGATGACTTGCGCGGCCAGCATCGCATTTGCTTCGATAAGCGTCAACATAGACGCTTATCGAATCAGTGGCTCCTGGTGGCGTGGCGTGACGGAGGCGCCGTTCACCCTTCGACCGCTGGTTCGACGCGTGTCAACATAGATGCATGTCGAATACGAGCGTGCTGCCGCTGACCGAGGCCGAAGGTTCCGAGGCCGTTGCGCCGTGCTGCCCGACGCTCACCGAGCGCCCGTTCACCGCGGAGGAGGCCGAGTCGGCCGCGCGGATGTTCAAGGCGCTCGGCGACCCGGTGCGGCTGCGCCTGTTCTCGGCGGTGGCCTCCCACGCTGCCGGTGAGGCGTGCGTGTGCGACATCTCCGACGTCGGCGTGTCCCAGCCGACCGTGTCCCACCACTTGAAGAAGCTCAAGGAAGCCGGGCTGCTGACCTCCGAGCGGCGCGGCACCTGGGTGTACTACCGAGTGGAGCCCTCGGTGATGGCGGCCATGGGCAAGCTGCTCACCATGGCTCCGGTCACTGCCTGACCGTCCTGCGTCTCGGGACGGGCAGGCCGGACGGTGGCGGATCCGGATGCCTGTTTCCGCGCGGGTCTGCCGGGAGACGTCGGCGTCGGCGGCGCGGGCAGCGACTCCGCACCCCGAGCCACCGCAAGAACCACTGACGAAGGAAGAACCGATGTCGTCCAGCCCGCTCGCCACGCTCGCCTCCGTGCTGTTCGTCTGCGTCCACAACGCCGGGCGCTCGCAGATGGCCGCCGGTTTTCTCTCCCACCTCGCGGGAGACCGGATCGAGGTCCGCTCCGCCGGCTCCGCCCCGGGCGACCAGGTCAACCCCTCAGCGGTCGAGGCCATGAAGGAGGTCGGTGTCGACATCTCCGGCGCCGAGCCGAAGATCCTGACCACCGAGGCCGTCCGGGCGTCGGACTACGTCATCACCATGGGCTGCGGCGACGCCTGCCCCGTCTTCCCGGGCAAGAAGTACCTCGACTGGACCCTGGAGGACCCGGCAGGCAAGGGCGTCGAGGCCGTCCGTCCGATCCGCGACGAGATCAGGACACGCATCGAGGCGCTGATCGCCGAGATCGACGCTGAGCGGGACTGTTCCTGATCGACCACATCGGCCGAGGCGCCGGGATCCCCGCCGGCGGGGTCGACTGAGTGAGGCGACGAGCTCTGACCGGCGTGCGCTGCGGGCTCGTGCAGGTGAGCCGGCTGTGCTCCCGGGCCGCTGCCCGGGCCGGGGGCTCCGTCAGCGCGGGCGGCGGATGCGGATGGGGCCGCGGGCCTCGGTTTCCGTGACGGGGCGGCCGGACTGGGTCACCTCGGCCTTGCCGGACGCCGCCAGGCTCCAGGCCGCTCGGCGGGCCGGTTCCATCAGGGCCCGCCAGCCTTCGTCGGTGCCTTCGTAGGCCTCGCGCGCCGCGTCGGAGGGGCAGATCGAGGACGTGGCCGCACGCCGCTCCAGCAGGTTCACGATGACCTGCTCCAGCCGCTGGGTGAGCTGTCGGTCCGTCTCCGCCACGCCCTCCAGTGTCGCACCCTTCGCCGGGGCGGGCGCCGTTTGCCTCCCCACGGAACTCTCCTGGACAAGACGCCGGCCCGCCCCTGGTTTCGCCAGGAACGGCCCTGGCGGCGTCTGGCGGGTGAGGGCGGTCGCCTGGGAAACGGGGGCAGATCACCGGTGGCGGCGGTTCCAGGCGTACACGGACTGGTTCCACCGCGACCGGTCGGACCTGGCTGCGCCGTGCCGGCGGCTCACGGTGTTCCCGGCGGCGTCGACTCCGCCAGGGCCACCGTCTCGTGGTGGCGCTCGGTGCCTGTCGTGAACTCGCGTGTGTACGTGGCCTCGTCGAGCGCGGCGCGCAGGCGGGCCGCGATGCGCTCCACGTCTCCCCGTTCCGCCGGGGGATGCGGGGCGCCGGCCCGTTCGCGGGTCGCTGCCGCCGTGCCGAGGAGGCGGGTCGCGCGGTACGGGGCGCCTGTCAGGGAGTAGGCGCCTGCCAGGCCTTCCAGGGCCAGGGCGACCGAGCGCGGGTCCTTGGTCGTGGCGGCGGCCGCGAGGCCGTCCCGGTGGTACTCCAACGCCCGTCCGGCGTCGCCACGCTGCTCGGCGATGAACCCCGACTCGCCCAGCACCAGGGCCAGTCCCGGGCCGTCGCCGCGGCGACGGTTCCAGGAGAGCCAGGGCCGCAGCCACTCCTCGGCGGCGTCGAGGCGGCCCTGGCGGCGGGCGCTCAGGGCGAGGCCCAGCGCGGCGAACTGCTCGGCCGGCTGGTTGCCCTGCCCCTCCGCGATCCGCAGGGCGCGTGTGTGCAGGTCGTCGGCCTCGTCGTAGCGCTGGGTGAGCAGGGCGATCCTGCCGAGGCCCGACAGCTTCGTGGACATCTCGGGCCACGCCTCCAGGGCCTCGGCGATGCGCAGGTTCTCCCGGTGCAGCCGGGCGGCGAGGTCGTAGTCGCCGTTGATCTCGGCCAGCCTGCCCAGTAGGTCCGTCGTCCTCAGCCGGCCCCACAGGTCGCCCAGTTCGGCGAAGTGGGCGCGGGCGACCTCGGCGTTGGCGCGCAGCGACTCCAGGTCCCCGCGGGCCAGGGCGAAGCACGCGCGCGTGGTCAGCGCGGCGGCGGTGCCCCACGCGTCGCGCAGGGTGCGCAAGCGCACCAGGACGCGTTCGACCCGCTGCTCGCCCTCGGCCAGCGCCCCCACCGTCCACTGCGCGTGCGCCAGGAACCACTGGGCCCTGGTCAACTCCACGGTGGACTCCCGCGGGTACTCCTCCAAGGCGTCGCACTCCCGGTCGTGCTCGCCGAGCAGCAGCCTGATGCCCGTGTACCAGAACACCGCCTCCGCGCGCTCCTCGGGCGCGGCCTCGCCCGGTGTGTCCAGGGCGGTCGCCAGCGCCCTGCGGGCCTCGCCCAGCCGGCCGCGGACGTACCAATACCAGGTCAGCGAGTTGACCAGACGCAGCGCCTCCTGCGCGGCCCCGGCCCGGTCGGCCTCGGCCAGCGCGCGCTGCACGTTGGCCGCCTCCAGGTCCAGGAACTGGAACCAGCGCGACTGCTCCCGCTCGTGCAGATGCGGCCGGGCGCGCTCGGCGAGGCGGACGCAGTGGCGCAGATGCCGGGCGGCGGTCCGGGCGTGCTCACCGGACTCGGCGAGCTTGTCACGCGCATAGACCGCGACCGACTCCAGCAGCCGGTAGCGCGGGCCCCGCGGCCCTTCGGTGCGGACGGCCAGCGAGCGTTCCACGAGCAGGCTCAGCGCGTCGAGGACGTCGGCGGGGGACACACCGCCGCCGGAGCACACGTCCTCGGCGGCCTCCAGACCGCACCCCTCGCCGAACACCGACAGCCGGCGCAGCACGGTCCGTTCACGGTCGTCGAGCAGGCCCCAGCTCCAGTCGAGTGCGGCCCGCAGTGTCCGGTGGCGTGAAGGGGCGTCGCGGTAGCCGCTGTTGAGCATCCTGAAACGGTCGTCGAGCCGGTCGTGCAGTTCTTTGATGCCCAGCGACCGCACGCGGGTGGCGGCCAGTTCCAGGGCCAGCGGGATGCCGTCGAGCCGCCGGCACACATCGGCGACCAGCGGTGCGGTGGTGGCGTCGAGCACGAACTCCGGGTCCGTCGCCCTGGTCCGGTCGACGAAGAGGCGTACGGCCCCTGCGCTCGTCAGGGCGTCGAGGTCCGGACCGTCCTCCGGCGGCAACGACAGGGGTGCCACCGGATACACCGTCTCGTCACGGGTGCGCAGCGGTTCCTGGCTGGTCGTCAGGATGCGCAGCCAGGGGGCCCGTTGCAGCAGCGGACCGGCCAGTTGTGCGACGGCCTCCACGACGTGCTCGCAGTTGTCCAGCACGAGCAGCAGCCGCCGGCCGGCCAGCGCGTTCGCCAGGCGGTCCGTGGGGCCCTTGGCGTCGTCGTCGGAGCTGCTCTCCCGGATCCCCAGCGTCGCCATGACCTGCTCGGCCAGCGCCTCCGCGCCGGCGAACCGCTCCGGGCCCCCGGCGTCCGCGAGCTCCACCAGCCAGGTGCCGTCCCCGAACGCGCCAGCCAGGCTCTCCGCCGCGGCCTGAGCGAGGCGCGTCTTGCCGACCCCGCCCGGCCCGCTGAGTGTCACCAGGCGGCGCTGTGCGAGCAGGGTCCGGATCGCCCGGACGTCCCGTTCGCGGCCCACCAGGGGCGAGGCCGACCCGGCCGGCCCCGGCCCCGCCCGCACCCCGGTGGCGGACGCCGAGGGCTGCTCCGGCCGGGCCAGCACCGGATCGTGGCGCAGGATGGCCTGCTGCAAGGCTTCCAGGGGCGGCCCGGGAGTCAGACCCAGTTCCTCGTCCAGCCGGCGCCGCAGGTCGTTGAAGCAGTCGAGCGCGTCGGAGGAGCGCCCCGCCTGGTACAGCGCCCACATCAGCGCGCCCCGCAGCCCCTCGCGCAGCGGATGCTGCGCGACCAGTTCCGTCAGCTCGGCCACGAGCAGGTTGTGCTCGCCCAACTCCAGTCGTACGGAGGCGTGTTCCTCCACCGCCGTCAGCCGCTCCTCTTCCAGGCTCACCGCCGTCGGCCGCACGGACGGCTGGTCCGCGAACTCGGCGAAGGCGGGGCCGCGCCACAGCGCCAGCGCCTCGGTGTAGAACGCGGCCCGCGTCGCCGGGTCCGCACCGGACCGGGCTCGGGCGAGCAGTTCACGGAACCGCCCGGCGTCGAGCGCTCCGGCCGGGACGTCCAGGACGTATCCGGGCGGCCGGTGCGCGATCAGTTCGCGGCCGCCGATCTCCGCGTCCTCCAACGCGCGCCGCAACTGGGAGACCTTGGCCTGGAGCGACGCCGTCGGCCGGGCCGTGAACGCCGAGCCGCCCCACAGGTCCTCGATGAGCCGTGCCGCGGGGACGACCTGCCCGTGGTGGGCGAGCAGATCGGCGAGGAGCAGCCGCACCTTGACTTCGGGTACCCGCACGACACGACTCTCGTCCGTGCGCACCTCCAGCGGCCCGAGCACCCCGAACTCCATGATCTCAGCGTAACCGCCCGATGACCGGTGCGACCGGGGACGACGAAGGTCCGGCCACCGCTGCGCGGGGTGTTCCCGCAGCGTTTCCGAAGCCGTCCGAAGCGAATCCGAAGGGGCCTGTACCAGGGTTCTTCGAGGAATGCGGTCGCGGCGGGGAGCGGAGGGCGGGCAGGTGGCCGAGAACGAGCGACGGCGCCCTCGAACGCCAGGGCCGTCCTTCTCATCGGCGCCCCCGCGTGCCGGTTCGTACAACACACCACTTCGTACTGGAGGAACACATCCATGGGTGACAACCACACCTCGGTGTCGGTGCTCGGCCTCGGCCTGATGGGGCAGGCCCTGGCCACCGCCTTCCTGAAGGCCGGCCACGCCACCACCGTGTGGAACCGTTCGGCGGACAAGGCCGAGGGCCTCGTCAAGGAGGGCGCGGTCCTCGCCGCGAAGCCCGCCGACGCCGTCGCCGCGAGCGACCTGGTGGTCGTGTGCGTGTCGACGTACGACGTGGTGCACGACGTCATCGGCCGGCTCGGCGACGCGCTGCGCGGCAAGACCGTCGTCAACCTGACCACCGGCTCCTCCGAGCAGGCCCGGCAGACCGCCGAGTGGGCGGAGAAGAACGGCGCGCAGTACCTCGACGGCGCCATCATGATCACCCCGCCCGGCATTGGCGCCGAGACCTCCGTTCTCTTCTACGCGGGCGACCGGGCCGTCTTCGACGCCCACGAACCCGTGCTGAAGCGCCTCGGCGGCGGCACCACCTACCTCGGCACCGACTATGGCAAGCCCGCCCTGTTCGACGTGTCGCTGCTCGGCCTCATGTGGGGCGCCCTCAACAGCTTCCTGCACGGTGTGGCCATCGTGGAGACCGGCGGCGTCAAGGCGCAGGAGTTCCTACCGTGGGCGCACATGTGGCTCGACGCCATCAAGATGTTCACGGCCGACTACGCCGCGCAGATCGACGCCGGCGACGAGAGGTTCCCGGCCGGCGACGCCACCCTGGAGACGCACCTGGGCGCGCTCAAGCACCTCGTCGAGGAGTCCGAGGCGCTCGGCGTCGACACCGAACTGCCCAGGTACTCGGAGGCGCTGATGGAGGGCGTCATCGCCCGGGGTTACGCCCAGAACAGCTACGCCAGCGTGGTGAAGGCGTACCGCCGCCCGAACCGGTGAGGAGCCCGGGCGCCCCGCCGGCCGGATTGCCCGGCACGATCCCCGTGCGGTTGGATCAGCGGACCGGCTGAACCAAGCGGCGACCGAGGAGAGTTGATGGCGGCAGAGGGGGACCGGGCGGAGAGCACGTCCGAGGGCCATGTGAGTGGGCAGGCCCACATCACGACCGGCGGCGGCGCCGGACGGGGTCCCGTGCCCCCTCCGCCCGCGGACCGGCACGTCGCCGAACTCCTCGCCCTGCTCCGGGAAGTGCGGTCCGACCTCGAACGCCTTCGGAGTACGGACGAGATCACCGCGCTGCGGGAGGAGTGCGACGAGGCCGAGCAGGAGATCTCCCGGACGGGCCGCGTCACACCGGGCCTCGCCGCCCGGCTCCGCGACCGTCTGGAGGCAGCGCAAACGGCCGTGTCGCCCCTGGCCTCCGTCGTCGGCCTCGTCCAGTCGCTCGCCCGGGTGGAGGCGCCGGCCTTGGGCCATCCGGAAGCCGCCGGGCAGCATTCGATGCCTCCCTGGCCTGTCGGCCGTGCGCGTCCCGGCGCGTACGGGACACCCGCGGGCCACACCCCGCCCGGCCCCAGCACCGGTTCCGACGACGACGAATGGCCCGACCCCGCGGATGGGTGACATCGCCAAGGGCGTGCTGGGCGGGGCCTGGACGCTGCTGGTGGGCTGGATCCTGCCCACCGCGCTGAACCTGGCCGTCTTCCTGCTCACCGTCGCCCCGAGCCTTCGTGGCCTCGGCCCGCTCGACCGGCTGCGCGGCGCGGGCGGACTCGGCACCGGCCTCACCCTGCTGACCGGCGCGCTGTTGCTCGGCCTGGTCGCCAACGCCTGCCAGAACGCGCTCTACCGGCTGCTGGAGGGATACCTGCTGTGGCCGGCCCGGGCCTTCGAG
Organism: Streptomyces sp. SID5643; assembly: GCF_009872555.1. NCBI lineage: Bacteria > Bacillati > Actinomycetota > Actinomycetes > Kitasatosporales > Streptomycetaceae > Streptomyces > Streptomyces sp. SID5643. Next base: position 86,084 of record NZ_WWIC01000295.1, on the reverse strand, counting down.
GCGGGCTGCCGGCGCAGTCGCCGCAGCAAGGCGTTCCTCGCGGACCGGCTGACCGTGCTCCGCCTGGAGCGCCGCCGGGCCGAGCAGGGGCCGCTGCGGGCCGAGGACGCGGAGGAGCTCGCGAGGCTGCTCGCCGACCCGCGCCTCGCCCGGGCCGCCGGGCGGGACCGGCGTCGTACCGCCGTGCAGCGCGGGCTGCTGCGTGAGCGGTTCTCCCGGTTCCCGATCGCCGACGACCAGATCGCCCCGACCCGGCTCGGCAACGCCATCCGCCGCTTCGAGGAGTACGGCTGGGACCGCTACCGCCTCGACACCCAGCTGTTGTGGAACGAACTCACCGGCTGCGTCCCGGACCAGATCCGCCGCCAGAGCGAACTCGCCCGCGCCAGCGTCGACTTCTTCGTCGCCCTGCTGGCCGGCCATGCCGTCGTGGCCGTGGCGGCGGCTATCGCCCTGGCGGCCGGAGACAAGCCGGACCGCGTCGCCCTGCTGAGCACCTTCGTCGTACTCGCCGCGCTCGTGCCGGTCTGGTACCGGTCGGCGGTCACCGCGACCGACGAATGGGCGGCCGCCGTCCGGGCTTTGGTCAACACCGGCCGCAAGCCCCTCGCGGCCTCCCTCGGCCTCGCCCTCCCGCAGACCCTCGCCGCGGAACGCGCCATGTGGACGATGGTCTCCCGGCTCTCCCGCATCCCGTACCACGAACGCGCCTCCGCCCTGGACGCCTACCGCGCTGAACCCACCACGACGGACCCCGCCTGACCCCACGCCCCCGCGGACGACCGTCGAAATCCGGACGTCCGGACGGCCGGCCGGGCCTGGCGTGCGCCCCGGCAGGGCCGCTGAAGGGCGGTGACCGGTGACCGCCTCGCTCGTCGACCGGTATCAGGACCTGGCCCCGGCACATCTCGTCCTGGTCTGCGGCGTGTTCGCCGACGTCTCCGACGCCGGCATCAAGCCGACCATCGGCGTCTGCACCCGGCTCTGCGAGACCGGCGGCACCGTCGTCCGGAACCGGCACCGCGGCGAGCCCGAGCGGGTGCCGCTGATCTGCCTCCCGACTGCGCATGTTCGCGTCCCGGCCACGGTGTGCTGCGGGACCGCCCTGGTGCGGCAGCGTCGTTATCGCGCCGATTTCACGGACGTGGCACACGGCGAGGTGAGCGACGGGGCGAGCGGCGCGAGAATGGTGAGGGCCTGGCGCGGCGCACCCGGATACCCGCGGGCGAATCGATCCGCCGAACGCGCGCCGCCGCCGGGCGAGCTCCGAGATCAGGCACGCTCCCCCGATGGGATCGGACCGTCTTCAGACCGGCACGAACGCGCCGGAACGGAGGACTGACTCATGGCCACCCCACTCACCGCCGCCCGGCTCGTCGCCGCGTTGAAGGCCGAGGGCTGCGCCGTCCGCGAAGTCACCGGCTGGCGCACCAACAACCGTAACCACAAAGGGCCTTGGGGCCCCGTGCACGGCGCGATGATCCACCACACCGTCACCGGCTCCGGCACGGACGTCGTCGGCCTGATCTTCCACGGCCACAGCGCCCTGCCCGGCCCGCTCGCCACCGGATGCATCACCAAGGACGGCGTCGTCCACCTCACCGGGAACGGCCGGGCCAACCACGCCGGAGGCGGTGACCGCGACGTACTCGACGCCGTCATCGGCGAGTCGTACGGCACGTACCCGCCACCCACGCACGAGCACGACGGCTCGGCCGGCGCGGTCGACGGCAACGCCCGCTTCTACGGCTGGGAGTGCGAGAACAGGGGCGACGGCAAGGACCCGTGGCCGGCCGCCCAGTACCTCGCGATGGTCAAGGCCACCGCCGCGATCTGCCGCGCCCACGGCTGGGGCCACAAGAGTGCCATCGGCCACCTGGAATGGAGCGACTGGAAGGTCGACCCGCGGGGATTCGACATGGCCGGCTTCCGCCGAGACGTCGCCGACGCCCTGGCCCTCCCGGCGGGCCGGTGGGAAGGAGAGGACCCCATGCCCCAGTACGTGAACCTCGGTGTCGCCGGGGAGTACCAGCTCGCGCCCGGCGCCTGGGACTCGGTCGAGTTCACCGCTGAGTGGACCGACGAGACCGGCCACCACGCCACCGGCGGCAGCGTGTTCGCCCGGGGCCCGGCCCGCTTCAGCGGCACCCTCAGCCTCCACATCGACGGCCTGCCGGCGGGCGCGGTCGTGCAGGCACGCATGTCGGAGTACGAGGGCGACGAGCTCCGAACGGACCACCCGATCCACGAGATCGCCGGGACCGGCGGCGGCAGTTTCGTGGTCGTGCCCGTGACCAAGCGGCTCGCCACGGGGCGCAGCATGCGGGTGCGGCTGCTGAACCAGGCCGCCGACCCCGTCACCGTCGTGAGCGCCGTACTGACCGCACTGGTCTGGAAGGAGACCTGAGCACCGCCCTGCGGGAGACGATCGCCGCCTCCGGACGTATACCCGGGCATGCACCGAAGCGAGCCACCTCCGTTACGAGTTGAACGAACGGACGGCCCTGTGATTAGGGTGCGGGCGATGTTCTGCGCGCACCCCACTCCCTCACGCCCGGCCGCAAGAGGCACCCGCGCCTCCCGTTGCGGGAGGTCCCGTGAGTGACACGGTGACCGCGGCCCGCCCCGGGGCCGCGGTGACACGGGCGACGGGAACGAAGGAGCAGGACGCGGCGCCCCGCCCGGTCCGGCAGCGGGACGCGTTCTTCGACAACGCCAAGTACCTCGCGATCGTCCTGGTGGCCGTCGGGCACGCCTGGGAGCCACTGCGCCAGGGCAGCAGGACCGTCACCGCCCTCTACATGCTCGTCTACGCCTTCCACATGCCGGCGTTCATCATCGTCTCCGGCTACTTCTCCCGCACCTTCGACGGCAGCCCCGCCCGGCTCGGGCGGCTGCTCACCGGCGTCGTCGTCCCGTACGTGGTGTTCGAGACGGCGTACACCCTGTTCACCCGCTGGACCAGCCAGGACCCCGGCCGCCCGGTCACCCTGCTGGACCCGCTGTACCTCACCTGGTTCCTCGCGGCGCTGTTCGTCTGGCGGCTGACCACACCCCTGTGGCGGCTGGTGCGGTGGCCGCTCCCGCTCGCCCTGGCCGTCGCGATGCTCGCCACGAGCGCACCGTCCATCGGCCAGGACCTCGATCTGCAGCGGACCTTGCAGTTCCTGCCCTACTTCGTGCTCGGTCTGCTGCTGCGCCCGGAGCACTTCCGGCTGGTGCGGCGGCGTGAGGTGCGGATCCTCGCCGTGCCGGTGGCCGCCTGCGCCCTGGCCGTGGCGTACTGGGCGGTCCCGCGCATGGACTACGCCTGGTTCTTCCACGCCGACAGCGCCCCGGAGCTGGGCGTGCCCCTCTGGTACGGGCCCGTGATGACCCTGGCCGCCTTCGGCTGCTCGCTCGTCCTGGTCGGCTGTTTCCTCGCCTGGGTGCCCGGGCGCCGGACGTGGTTCACCGTGCTGGGCGCCGGCACCCTGTGCGGCTACCTGCTGCACGGCTTCGTCGCGCAGGCCGCGAAGTACTGGGGCTGGTACGAGCCGGCCTGGGTGCGCGGGCCCGCCGGTGTGGTCGCCGCCACCCTGGTCGCGGGCGTGGTCGTCACCGCCCTGTGCACTCCGTCCGTACGGCGGGTCTTCCGCCCCGTGACCGAACCGGGCATGGTGTGGGCCTTCCGCGCCACGGCCGCCACCAAGGCCGGTGCCCGTCGGGCTGCGCCCCGACCGCGCGGCCCGCACGCTGGAGGGACAGCACACTTCTGCGCGAGGGAGCACCGGCATGGCGAAGGGCCGCAGCGAGGGCGGGAAGCCGAAGAAGGGTGACAAGGTCACCTGGAGCAGTCACGGCAGCCGGACCGAGGGCGAGGTCGAGAGGGAGATCACCGAACGGACCGAGGCGTCGGGCCGCACGGTCGACGCCTCACCGGACGACCCGCAGTACGAGGTGCGCAGCGACAAGTCCGGCAGGACCGCGGTGCACAAGCCGTCCGCGCTCAAGAAGAAGAAGTGAGGCGGCGTGGACGACGAGGAGCGCCAGGAGACCTGGAACGACTTCCGTGAGCTGGTGAACATGACACCGGCGGACCTGGAGAAATGGCTGGAGTCCGACGCCTCACAAGGCGTCGGGCAGCACCAGGACGGGGGCGAGTCCACCGGGCACGCCTCCGGCCGCCGGATCGTGGCGATCCTGCGGGCCGGCAAGGCCGACCTCACGGACGACGACTACCGGCACATGCGCAAGGTCGTCGGCTACGTACGCCGCCACCAGGCCCAGCGGCCCTCCGGGGACGTCCGGGACACGCGGTGGCGGTACTCCCTGATGAACTGGGGCCACGACCCGCTCGCCGGGTGATCAGGGCGCGCCGGTCTCGTGCGGGGTCGGGGCGACACCGTTCAGCGCCTGGGTCATCTGGTGCTGGGTCTCTTCGGCCACGACACGGGCCTCCTCGACGACGTCACCCCGTTCGCGTATGAGGCTCGCGTAGATCGGCAGTTCTTCGGTTCGGGTCGACTCGGATATCACAACGGGTTCCAATCGGTTTGCAGCCGGGATCCAGGGGGTCCGAGTAAGTCTGCGTCACGGCCCCGCACCGCGTTACTCACCCCCGTGGTGTTCAGATCTCCGTCACGTGTTTCGCAAATTCCTCACGTTTGCGATCCGTGGCCGGCCGCCGCCGTCCGCACGCGAAAGGGCCCCGGGAAACGCTTCCCGGGGCCCTTTCGCGTGCAGGTCGTCAGAGCGACGTCGTCTGGACGCCCGCGTGGCCGCCCGCAGCCGCGCCCTCCGGCGACAGGGTCGCGTGCAGGGCGGCGCAGGCCTCGCCGGTCAGGGGGCCGACCAGACCGGCGGAGAGGCCGCCCACGAGGCCCGCGGAGACATCGACGCCGCCCGCGTTGCCGCCGGCGACGGCGTCCAGGTCGGCGTCGGAGAGCTCGGCGGTGGCGACCCGAGAGGTGAGGTTCATGGGGTGTTTCCCTTCGCGTGAATGTCTCGCAATGGCGGTGAGCGCGAGTGACGCCGGAAGCCGGGGACCAGCTCCCGTCCCGGCTGCTCCCGCCGTGCGCAGGATCAAAACACTCCCCGCAGGGGAGAGCCAATTGCCTTCCGGTGACCCGCGGCTCCCTCCGGCAGCCGTCTTCACCGCTGTGACCGCGGGGTCACCGGATGCTCCCACTCCTTCACACAGCCCGTCGCCCGGGCGGGTGCGGGAGTGTTGCGCCCCGGATCCCGAAGCGGGCACTTCGCCGCCAAGCCCCCGTGCCGGAACCGGGCCACGCCGGCGGGTCGGGCGGTGCGCCGCCTTCCGGCCCGCGATGTGCAGATGTGCTGGAGGTTCGGGCCCGTACCCGTCAGGCCGCCGCAGCCGGCTGCATCAGACGGGCCAGCAGGTCGTCCAGGGTGACCAGGCCGGTGAGCCGGCCGGAGCCGTCGCGGACCACGGCCAGGGACGACCGGCGGCGGCGCAGCACCTCGATCGCCTCGGCGACCGTGGCCGTCTCCGCCAGCTCGGGCACCGGCCGGGCGAGGTCCCGCGCGGTCGTGGCCCGGCCCCGGGCCCGGGCCACCAGGGCGTCCCGGGCGTGCACCGAGCCGAGGACGATGCCGTTCTCCCGGACCAGCAGCCGCGTGCGGTCGTGCTCGGCGGCGAAGCGCAGCAGCGCCTCGACGTCCGCGCCGCCCTCGGCCCAGGTGATCTCGGCGGCGGGGATCCGCAGCGCCGCCACCGGTGTCTCCGGCTCGGTCAGCGAGCGGGTCAGCAGCTCGGAGTCGGTCGCGCTGATCAGGCCCAGCCGCTCCGACTCCTCCACCAGGTGCGTCAGCTGCTCCCGGTTGTGCACCGAGGCCAGCTCGTCGCGCGGGGCCACGCGGCACAGCCGCACCAGGGCGTTGCTCACCGCGTTGAGCAGCCGGATCAGCGGGCGCACGGCCCGCACCACGGCCCGGAAGGGCGGCGACAGCAGCATCGCCGAACGCTCCGGGTGGGCGATGGCCCAGGACTTGGGCGCCATCTCGCCGACCACCATGTGCAGGAACACCACCACGACCATCGCCACGGCGAAGGCCACGCCGTAGCTCACCGCGCTGGGCAGGCCCAGCGTGTGCAGCAGCGGGTCGAGTTCGTGCGAGATCGCCGGCTTGGACACCGAGCCGAGGCCCAGCGTGCACACGGTGATGCCCAGCTGGGCACCGGCCAGCATCAGCGACAGCTCGCGCATGCCGGCCAGGGCCGCGCCGGCACCGCGCCGCCCGTCCGCCGCCGCCTTCTCCATACGGTGGCGCTTGGCGGCGACGAGGGCGAACTCGGCCGCGACGAAGAAGCCGCTGCCGATCAGCAGCAGCACGGTCACGAAGACCGCCATCGGGAAACTCACGCCATCTCCTCGGCTTGCACGGCCTCCACCAGCGGGCTGATCCGGACCCGGTCGGCCACGTGCCGGTCCAGCGTGCGGACGTCGATCACGGCCCGGCCACCGCCGGGCAGCCCGACCGTGACGCGGTCACCCACCGTCGGGAAGCGGCCGAGCCGGTCCACGACCAGGCCGGCCACGGTGTCGTAGTCGTCGCCCTCCGGCAGCCGGACACCGGTCGCCTCGGCCACCTCGTCCACCCGTCGGCCGGCGTCCACCAGCCAGCCGTCGCCGTCGGCGAGGGCGAGCAGGGTGACCTTGTCGGACTCGTCGGCGATGTCACCGACCAGCTCCTCGGCGATGTCCTCGTAGGTGACGACGCCCGCCACGCCGCCGTGCTCGTCGAGGACGACCGCGAACTCGTCGTCCTGCTCCCGCATCCGCGTCACCGCGTCGGGCAGCGCGAGGGTGTCCGGCAGCAGCAGCGGCCGCCGGGCCACCTCCCCGGCCCGCGCGCCGGCCATCCGGGCGGCGGGCAGCGCCATCAGCTCGCGCACGCCCAGCACACCCACGATGTCGTCCGGGTGGTCGCCGAGCACGGGGTAGTTGGAGTGGCCGTGCCGGGCGATCAGGCCGACCGCCTCATCGGCGCCGGCGTCCATGCGCACGAACACGGCGTCCGCGCGCGGCACCATCACCTCGTCGAGGGTGCGCTCGGAGAACTCCAGCGCGTGGTCCAGCAGCGCGGCGGTGTCCTCGGGCAGCTCGCCCTGCTCGTGGGACTCGCCGATCAGATGGCCCAGCTCCTCCAGCGTGGCGCCGTGGTGCAGTTCCTCGACGGGCTCGATCCCGGCCTTGCGCAGCAGCCGGTCGGCCGCGCCGTCGAAGACCCGCACGACGGGTCCGACGACCTTCAGGTACGCCAGGGTGGACGGCGCCAGCGCCTTCGCCAGCCGCTCGGGCACGGCGATCGCGAGGTTCTTCGGGGCGAGTTCGCCCAGCACCATCTGCACGACCGTGGCCAGCGTGAAGGCGAGGACGACAGCGATGCCGCCGACGGCCGCGTCCGGCAGGCCGAGCCCCGACAGGGCGGGCCTGAGCAGGGCGGACACCGAGGGTTCGGCGATGAAGCCGACCACCAGGCCGGTGACGGTGATGCCGAGCTGCGCGCCGGACAGCATGAAGGACAGCCGCTCCAGGACCGTGAGGGCACGGGCCGCCCTGCGGTCCCCGGCCTCGGCCTCACGCGCGAGGGTGAGCCGGTCGGCGGAGACGTAGGCGAACTCCTGGGCGACGAAGTAGCCGGTGCCGGCGGTCAGCACGAACACGGCGAGCAGGCCCAGCAGGGCTTCTGCGGCACTCATCGAACACCACCCCGCCGTGTGCCGCGATCACTGGTGCCGTGGCGGGATGGTCGGGGACTGTGCCCCGGAGGGTCCGTCGGTCTGGCGGACAAGAACGTGCTCCTTCAGGTGTCGTGTGTCTCCGGTACAACGCGCGTCATCGCGCCGGTGTTCCCGGATTCTACGACTGTGTAGATCAAGCCGCCCGGCTCATTCCGGGCGGGACTCCTCGGCGAGATCCGGCACCAGCCCCCGCATCGCCGCGCACTGGTCCGGGCCCATGAAGCGGGCCAGGGACTCGGTGACCGTCTCGGCGAGCGGGGCGGAGGCCTCTTTCAGCAGGTCGCGCGCCTTGTCGGTGAGGGCGACCTCGACGCCCCGCCTGTCGCCGCAGACCGACCTGCGGGTGACGAGACCGGCGTGCTGGAGGCAGGCGATCTGGTAGGTCAGGCGGGTCTTCGGACGGCCCAGGAGCTCCGCGACACGCGTCATGCGCAGACCGCCCTCGGGCTGCTCCGCGAGCAGGCACAGGACCAGGAACTCGTCGTGCGAGACGTCCAGCGTCTCCTTCGCGACCGACCGCAGCCGCTGTTCCACGGCTCCCGTCGCGGCCAGCAGCAGCATCCAGGCGCGCAGTTCGGCGGGCAGCAGCCCGCCACCGCCGAGGGACGGGCATTCGGGCAGGTCGGCGGGGTGCTCCTCGGGGTCGGCCATGGTGTCGAGTCTACCTGTCGTCCAAATTTGGAGCAGATGGTTGTTCAATTTTGGATTAGCCGCTAGCGTGCCGTGCGGAAGTCATCCAAATTTGAACGACACCTCAAGGGGAACGATCATGACCGTCGCCGTGGAAACCGGACAGTGGCAGCTCGACGCGACCGCCTCGACCGTCGGCATCCGGCACAGGACCATGTGGGGTCTGGTCACCGTGGAGGGCACGTTCGGCGCCGTCAGCGGCACGGGCGAGGTCCGTCCCGACGGGTCCGCCGTCGGCACTCTGACCTTCGACGTCGCCTCGCTGGACACCGGGCACGCCAAGCGCGACACCCATCTGAGGTCGGAGCACTTCTTCGACGCCGGCCACCACCCCGAGATCACCTTCGCGGCCCGCAGCGCCGAACTCCGCGACGGGGACCGGGTGCACGTCATCGGGCAGCTCACCGTGCGCGGCATCAGCAGGCCGCTGTCCCTGGACGCCCGCGTGACGGACCGGGACGCCGGGGGCCTCACGCTGGACACCGAGTTCACCGTCGACCGCGAGCAGTTCGGCATGGGCTGGAACCAGCTGGGCATGATCCGCGGCCGGGCCACGGTCGCCGCCACCCTCCGCTTCACCCGGGCCGCGGCCTGACGTCACCGTCAGCCGCCCCGCCGCGCACGGCTTGCCGCACATCGCCGCCGGTGAGCGGGCCCCGGAGGGAGGTGAAGACTCCGGTGTGATCCGGGTAGGGGCCCCTGCGGGCTCCACGGCGGCCCCCGCGGTCCCGTCGGCGCCGCTTGCCGTTCCTTCGGTTCAGTACACGTCCCGCAGGTACCGCTTGTCCGCCGCGAGCTGCTTCAGATACGCGGTGGCCTCGGCCTCGCCCAGTCCGCCGTGCGTCATCGCGACGTCCCGCAGCGCCCGGTCGACGTCCTTCGCCATCCGCGAGGCGTCGCCGCACACGTAGAGACGGGCCCCGTCGCGCAGCCAGTGCCACAACTCCGGCCCGTGCTCGCGCATCCGGTCCTGCACGTACACCTTGTTGCGCTGGTCCCGGGAGAAGGCCGTGTCCAGCCGGGTGAGGACGCCCTCGTCGCGCAGCGCCGTCAGTTCGTCCTCGTAGTAGAAGTCCGTCGCCCGGTGCTGCTCCCCGAAGAACAGCCAGTTGGGGGCCCGGTGGCCGAGCGCCCGCCGCTCCTGGAGGAAGCCGACGAAGGGCGCCACGCCGGTGCCCGGGCCGACCATGACCATCGGCGTCGAGGCGTCGGCCGGGGGCCGGAAGTGCGGCGAGCGCTGCACGAACACCGGCACCTCCGTGTCCGGTCCGGCGTCCGCGAGGTACGGCGAGCAGACCCCGCCGCGCGCACGGCCGTGCAGGTTCTCGTACCGCACCACGGACACCGTCAGCGACACCCGGTGGGGATCGGCCAGCGGACTGGACGATATGGAGTACAGCCGCGGCTGGAGCCTGCGCAGCACCCCGGCCCACTCCTCGGCGCTCGCCCGCACCGCGTACTCGGCGAGCACGTCCACCGCCTGCCGCCCCCAGCTCCACTGCGCCAGCCCGTCCTTGTTGTCCGGCCGCAGCAGCCTGCGCAACTCGTGCTTGTCCCGGGCGCGTTCGGCGACGAAGCGGAGCAGGTCGGGGGTGATCCGGGTGATGTCGAGATGCCGGTGCAGGGCCTCGCCGAACGGCACCTCACCGACACCGTCGACCGCCACGGCCGACCCGGCGTCCACGCCGGTCACCGCCAGCCACTCCTCCACCAGGGCGGGCGCGTTCACCGGCCGCACCCCGAGCGCGTCCCCGGCCTCGTACGCCAGGTCCGTCCCGCTCGTGTCGAAGGTGAACCGCCGGACCTCCTTGCCCGCACCCGCCCGGCTCAGCAGCCGGTTGCCGACCAGCCGGGCGGTGGTGACGGGCTTGGACCGCGTCATGGGCGTCCCGGCCGGCGGGGCAGTCGTCGCGCCCAGCGCAGACAGCACCTGGTCGAGCCACTCCCCGGCGGACGGCTCGAAGTCCGGCTCGCAGTCCGTGCGCGGGGCCAGCCGCACCCCGCCCAGCTCGCCGAGCCGTGCGTCCAGCCGCCGTCCGTGCCCGCAGAAGTCGTCGTAGGAGGAGTCGCCGAAGGCCAGCACCGCGTACCGCACCCCGTCCAGCCGGGGGGCCTGCTCGCCGGAGAGCGCGTCCCAGAAGCCGGAGCCGTTGTCGGGTGCGTCGCCGTCCCCGAAGGTGCTGGTGATGAACAGCAGATCCGCGGTGCGGGCGAGCGCCCCGACATCGGCGTCGTCCATGCCGACGAGGGTCGTACGGTGTCCCGTCGAGGTCAGCCGTTCGGCCGTGGCGGTGGCGAACTCCTCCGCGTTGCCGGTCTGCGAGGCCCACAGCACGACGACCTCCCGCCCGGATCGCTCCTGCCGCACGGCGGCCCCCGTGCGCGAGTACATGCCGGCGAGAACGCCGTTCACCCACAGGGCGTGTTCGGGGGAGAAGGGCGCGTCGGGCGGCAGCACCGGCACCCCGGGGGTGCCCGAGCCGAGCCCGGCGAGGAAGCCGGTGAGGTACCGGCGCTCCTGGGCGGAGAGCACCGGGGGAGGGGAGGGTTCCAGGCCGAAGGGGTTCGCGCCGCCCGGCGTCACGGCCGTGGGCGTCAGGGCCGGTGTCTCCGGGGCGGGTGCCGGGGACGCCACCTTCGCCAGCGACACCGCGCACACCTTGAACTCCGGCTGGAACGACAGCGGATCCACCGCGTCGCTCGTCACCGCGTTGATGCTCAGGTACTCGCCGAACAGGTCGTTCCAGTGGAAGGGCGCGAAGCAGCAGCCCTGCCGCACCCGGTCCGTCACCACCGCCGGCAGCACGGCCCGCCCGCGCCGCGAGGCGACGTCCACGAGATCGCCGTCGGCGACCCCGAGCGCCGTGGCGTCCGCGGGGTGAAGCTCCAGGAACGGCCCCGGGTTCAGTTTGGTGAGCTTGGGGACCTTGCCGGTCTTGGTGAGCGTGTGCCACTGGTGCTGGACCCGCCCGGTGTTGAGGACGAACGGGTAGTCGTCGTCCGGCATCTCGGCGGCGGGCAGGTGCGGCCGCGCGAAGAAGGCGGCCCGCCCGGAGGCCGTCGGAAAGCGCAGCCCTTCCTCGTCCACGTACCGGATCGGGTTGCGCTCCGGCCCGTCCTCCCGCGCGGCCGGCCACTGCACGGGCGTCTCGCGCAGCCGCTCGTAGGACACCCCGCGCAGGTCCCACCCGGTCCTCGGGTTCCAGAAGCGCTTGATCTCCTCGAAGACCTGCTCGGCGCTGTCGTACGAGAACCCCTTCTCGTAGCCCATCGCGCACGCCACCTCCGCGATGATCCGCCAGTCGGCCATCGCCTCCCCGGGCGGGTCCGCGGCCGGCCGGGTCAGCGTGAGGACGCGCTCGCTGTTCACGAAGACGCCCTCCGCCTCGGTCCACATCGCGCCCGGCAGGACGACGTCGGCGTACGCGTTCGTCTCGGTGTCCGTGAACACGTCCTGCGTGACGACGAACTCGGCGGCCTCCAGGCCCTCGATGACGGTGCGGCGGTTGGCGACCGAGGCGACCGGGTTGGTGCACATGATCCAGCAGGCCTTGATCTCCCCGTCGGCCATTTGCCGGAACATCTCGACCGTGCCCTGCCCGACCCCGTCGGCGCGCAGCGTCCCGGGCGGCAGCTCCCACACCTCCTCGGTGAAGGCCCGCTCCTGCGGGACGAGCACCGACCGCTGCCCCGGCAGCCCCGGCCCCATGTAGCCCATCTCGCGCCCGCCCATGGCGTTGGGCTGCCCGGTCAGGGAGAACGGCCCGGCGCCCGGACGGCAGATCGCGCCCGTCGCCAGATGCAGGTTGACCAGGGCGTTGGTGTTCCAGGTGCCGTGGGTGGACTGGTTGAGCCCCATGGTCCAGCAGCTCATCCACCGCTTCCCGGCCGCGCCGATGATCCGGGCCGCCTCCCGGAGGTCGTCCTCGGCGAGCCCGGTGATCTCGGCGACGGCCGCCGGGTGGTAGTCGGCGAGGAACGCGGGCAGTTCCTCCCAGCCCTCGGTGTGGTCCGCGACGAACTCCGCGTCGGTGTGCCCGTTCTCCAGCAGCAGGTGCAGCAGACCGTTCAGCAGCGCGAGGTCGGTCCCCGGCCTGACCTGGAGGAACAGATCGGCCTTGGCGGCGGTCGCGGTCCGCCTCGGGTCGACGACGATCAGCTTGGCGCCCGCCTTGATCCGCTCCATCATCCGCAGGAACAGGATCGGATGGCAGTCGGCCATGTTCGACCCGATGACGAGGAAGGCGTCCGCCCGGTCGAAGTCCTCGTACGACCCGGGCGGCCCGTCCGCCCCCAGCGACAGCTTGTAGCCGGTGCCCGCGCTCGCCATGCACAGCCGCGAGTTGGACTCGATCCGGTTCGTCCCCACGAACCCCTTCGCCAGCTTGTTCGCCAGGTACTGCGCCTCCAGGCTCAGCTGCCCGGAGACGTAGAAGGCGACCGCGTCCGGCCCGTGCTCGTCGACGATCGCCCGCAGCCGCGCGGCGGTCCCGGCGATCGCGTCGGCCACGGGCGCCGGGGCCGCCTCCTCGCCCCGGTCGTCCCGCACGAGCGCGCGGGTCAGCCGCCCGGGCGCGGCGAGCATGTCGGCGGTGGTCGCACCCTTGGTGCACAGCCGGCCCGCGTTCGCGGGGTGCGCCCTGTCACCCGACGCCTTCAGCACCTTGCGCCGCCCGTCCGGGCCCGCACCGACATCCAGCACCAGGCCGCAGCCCACGCCGCAGTACGAGCAGACGGTGCGCACCCGCTGCGTCTCCTGCTGCGGCCGGGGGGTCGTGGTCATGCCGTCGACGGTACGAACGTCCCGTTACGCAGGTGTCACATCACTTGATCACGAGCAGTTACGCCGGTCACACAGCCGCCTTCTGGCCGTTGTGAGGTGCATTGAGGTCGCTGAGCGTGTCGCTGTTGGGCCGAACGGGTGACTCTGCGCAAGAATTGCCCGATGCAGACAGCGAGCGCGAGCCAGGACGGAGCATGCCGGTGAACAGCCACGATGTCACCGACGAACAGTGGGAGGGGCTCGCCCAGGTCGTGCCGCTGCGAGGCCGGGACGCCTGGCCGTCCTCCGTCGGCCACCGGTCGATACCCGAGGCCGAGACGGAGACCCGCCGCCGTTTCGTCGTCCTGCGGGTGAACGTCTTCGCCGACGCCCGTGACGTCGCCGAGCGGCTGATGGCGGGCGTTCCCGTCCTCCTCGACCTCACCGGCGCGGAGACGGAGGTCGCCAAGCGGGTCCTCGACTTCAGCACGGGCGTCGTCTTCGGCCTGGCGAGCGGGATGCACCGGGTGGACCGCAACGTGTTCCTGCTGACCCCGGCGGGGACCGAGGTGACCGGGCTGATGGAGGGAGCCGGCCTCCCCGGGGTGTGACCGCCGGGGCACCGTCGGTGTGACCGTAGCCCGATCGTAGGAAGCCCCCGGAGACGGAACGGTTCGTCCTTCCGGCGGAGCCCTACCGTCCGGACATGACCCACCCCGCCCTCCCCGACCGCCCCCGCGTCACCGAACTGCGCCTGGCCGCCTTCACCGGCCACCGCCGCGCCGCGTTCCCGCTCGGACCCCTCACCCTCCTCGCCGGCCCCAGCGGCAGCGGCAAGACCAGCGCGCTGCGGGCGTACGAGGCCCTCGCCCGGCTCGGGGGCGGCGCCCGGCTCGGCGATGCGTTCCCCGACCCCACCGCCTGCGTCCCGGAACGGGCCCGGCCCGACGCCCAGCGCCGCCGCGGTTTCCGCATCGGCTGCACGGCCGACGGCCCAGCGGGCCCGGTCCGCCTCGACGTGGCCGTGCAGGCCGAGCCCGAACTGCGGGTCGTGGGAGAGCGGTTGACGTCCGATGGACTGGTCCTCCTGGAGACCGCCCTGCGCGACCCGGGCAAGCGCGCCGTACAGGCCGCCTGGCACACGGCCGGACCGACACCGGTGACCCGCGGCCCGCTCCCGGACGACCGGCTCGGCACCGCCCTGCTGCCGCTGCGCGTGGCCGGCAAGACATCCGGGCAGCGCAGGGTGCTGGCGGCCGCCGAGCAGATGGTCGTCGCCCTGCGCTCCGCCTTCGCCGTCGACCCCGATCCCGCCCGCATGCGCGGCCCCGTGACGGCCGGCTCCGGCCGGCTGCTGGGCGGCTGCGGCAACCTCGCCGACGTGCTGCGGCGGACCCGCGCCGAGTGCGGGCGGCGGCACGCGCAGTTCGTGACGGCGGTGCGGGCGGGGTGCGCGGGGCCGGTGGCGGATGTGCTCGCCCGGGCGGAGGAGGCCACGGGAACGATCCGCGCCGCGCTCGACCGGGGCGACGGCGTCCGCACGGACCTGCGACGGCTCGGCGACGGCGAACTGCGCTACGTGGCCCTCGCGCTGGTTCTGCTCACCGGGCCGGGCGTGCTGGAGGTCGACCCGGCCGGCGAGGTGCCCGCCGCGCTCCAGACGCTCACGGTCCTCGCTGACGGTTTCGACCGGGGCCTGGACGGACGGCAGCGTCTCGAACTGCTGCGGCTGGCGGCCCGGATGTGCGAGCGGGGGCACATCCGGCTGGTCGGCGCGGTCAGCGACGGTTCCTGGGCGGCCGGGACGGAGGGGGCCACGGTGGTACACCTGGACCGTGTCTGATCCCCTGGACGTGGCCGGACTGCAACGCCGCCTGGCCGATTTCGCGGCCGCGCGGAACTGGCAGCAGTACCACACCCCCAAGAACCTGGCCGCCGCGCTCAGCGTCGAGGCCTCCGAACTGGTCGAGATCTTCCAGTGGCTGACGCCCGAGGAGTCGGCCCGGGTCATGGCCGACCCGGACACCGCGCACCGCGTCACCGACGAGGTCGCCGACGTGCTCGCGTACCTGCTCCAACTGTGCGAGGTGCTCGGCATCGACCCGCTGGCGGCGCTGGACGCGAAGATCGACCGGAACGAGCGGAGGTTCCCGATCTAGCACCACCGCGCCAACACACAGAACGAACAAGTCCGTTTGTACTCTGTGTAATCAACATGCGGCTCGAATCCGAATCGTTGTCCGCAATTTTCCACCTTCCTCTGGCTTTTCGTCTCACACCCCTTCACTCTGGGTAGTGAACAAGGGAGTGCGGGCAGACGGACGCGCGCAGCGCGTCGGACAAGACGGGGGCAGCGCATGGACGCGGTGCGGCTCATCGTGACGAGCAGGCGGTCCCTGGCGGCGGGCGGCGGCGCGCGGGAGACCCTGGCCGAGGTGTGGCAGGCGCAGGCCCTCGCGCAGGCCATAGGCAGTCGCCTCGCGGTCGCCGGACCGCCCGAACTGCGCGGCGAGGCACTGGGGTTGACGGAGCTGGCGGGCCGGGGCTGCGGCGTCCTCGATCCGCCGGAACTGGCCCCCGGTGAGCTGCGGGCGGGCCAGCTCACCGAGTTGGGTGACGCCCGCCACACCCTGATGTACCTCGGCGGTCTCCTCGGCGAGGTCGGCATCGCCCTCGTCGCCCTGGCCAGCTCCGCCGACGACGAGGGCACGTACTGGCAGTGCATGGAGGCCATCGACGCGGCGGACGAGTCCCGCGACCGCGTCCTGGAAATGCTCCGCAGACTCGCGGACCGGGAACAGGCGCTGCCGGAGCGTGAAGCGGGGTGAGGCGGGCGACGAGAGTTCCTGAACCGCCCGCCCCTAGCCCGCCCGCCCCTCCTCGACGACCCCGCGCTCGGCATCCCCCGCGGCCTGAAGGTCCGCGTCCAGTGCCGACAGGTCCGCGTTCAACGCTGCCATCAGCTCCTCCATCTGCTGCAACAGCCCTTTCGGCTGCCCGCTCCCGCCCTGCTGCGGCACGGTCTCTTCGGACATGACGGCCTCCTCGGCCCCCGGCCCCCGGGGAGGCCGACACGGGTGACGCCCCGGCGGTCCACCCCCGGTGCGGAAGCCGGGGGCCCCGGCTCCGCCCGAGCCAACGATCATCACCGGGGCCGGTCACTGGCCGGGCCGGGCGGCGGCTGCGGTATTGACGTAATTTCACCCGACCGGGGACCGGCGTGGACGGGGGACCGATCCCGTGATCGCACACCCCGGCGTGCAGGATGGAAGCATGGATCTTCGCATCTTCACCGAGCCCCAGCAGGGGGCCACCTACGACACCCTGCTCGCCGTCGCCAAGGCCACCGAGGACCTGGGCTTCGACGCCTTCTTCCGTTCGGACCACTACCTCCGCATGGGCGCCGTGGACGGCCTGCCCGGCCCGACCGACGCCTGGATCACCCTGGCCGGACTC
Organism: Streptomyces sp. SID5643; assembly: GCF_009872555.1. Classification (NCBI taxonomy): domain Bacteria; kingdom Bacillati; phylum Actinomycetota; class Actinomycetes; order Kitasatosporales; family Streptomycetaceae; genus Streptomyces; species Streptomyces sp. SID5643. Next base: position 69,426 of record NZ_WWIC01000295.1, on the reverse strand, counting down.
GCCCGTGAGACCAAGCGCATCCGGCTCGGCACCCTGATGACCGCCGGTACGTTCCGGCTGCCCGGCGTGCTCGCCATCCAGGTCGCCCAGGTCGACCAGATGTCCGGCGGCCGGGTCGAACTCGGCCTCGGCGCGGGCTGGTTCGAGGAGGAGCACAAGGCCTACGGCATCCCCTTCCCCAAGGAGAAGTTCGCCCGCCTGGAAGAGCAGCTGGAGATCGTCACCGGCCTGTGGGCGACGGAGCCCGGCAAGACCTTCGACTTCCACGGCACCCACTACGACCTCACGGACTCTCCCGCCCTGCCCAAGCCCGCGCAGCGGAAGATCCCCGTGCTCGTCGGCGGCCACGGCCCCTCCCGCACCCCGCGGCTGGCCGCCCGGTACGCCGACGAGTTCAACATGCCGTTCGCCTCCGTCGAGGACAGTGAGCGCCAGTTCGGCCGGGTCCGCGCGGCAGCCGAGGAAGCGGGCCGGGGCGGCGACGAGCTGACGTACTCCAACGCCCTCGTCGTCTGTGTCGGCCGGGACGACGCGGAGGTGGCCCGCCGGGCCGCCGCGATCGGCCGCGAGGTGGAGGAGCTGAAGCTCAACGGCCTGGCCGGCTCCCCGGCCGAGGTCGTCGACAAGATCGGCCGCTACGCCGAGGCCGGTTCGAGCCGCATCTACCTCCAGGTCCTCGACCTCGACGACCTCGACCACCTGGAGCTGATCTCCGCGCAGGTGCAGTCACAGCTGTCGTAGAGGGCCCGCCCGGCCGTCCTCGATAAACGAAGGCGCTGGTGGGCACAGGTGTGCGAAGCTGTGGGCGTCGTCCTGCCGGGCCCCCGGGATCACCGTCCTGGGGGCCCGCGCACGTACGGCACCGAACATCCACCCAGCCGGAGAGGCCCTCCGCATGTTCCTGACGATCACGACCACCGGCACGCCTGAGCGCCCCGCCACCGACCTCGGCTACCTGCTGCACAAGCATCCCGACAAGGCGCAGGCGTTCTCCACCTCCTACGGCACGGCTCACGTCCTCTACCCCGAGGCGGAATCCGGGCGCTGCACGGCGGCGCTGCTGCTGGAAGTGGACGCCGTGGCACTGGTCAGGCGCGGTAAGGGCAAGGGACGCGGCGGCGCCCCCGACGCGGCACTCGCGCAGTACGTCAACGACCGCCCCTACGCGGCCTCCTCCCTGCTCGCCGTGGCGCTGAGCAGCGTCTTCTCCAGCGCGATGAAGGGCGTCTGCAACGCCAGGCCGGAGCTGCCCGGCCGGGCCAGGCCGTTGCGCGTCGAGGTGCCCGCGCTGCCCGCCCGGGGCGGCCCCGACCTCGTACGCAAGCTCTTCGAGCCGCTCGGCTGGACCGTCACCGCCGCACCCGTGCCGCTGGACACCGAGTTCCCCGACTGGGGCGACTCGCGGTACGTGAGCCTGGTCCTGGAATCGGACGCGCTCACCCTCGCCGAGGCCCTGCGCCACCTCTACGTCCTGCTCCCCGTCCTGGACGACGCCAAGCACTACTGGGTCGCCCCCGACGAGGTCGACAAGCTGCTGCGCGTCGGCGAGGGCTGGCTGCCCGGACACCCGGAGCAGCGGCTGATCACCAGCCGTTACCTGTCGCGCCGCTGGTCGCTGACCCGGCAGGCCACCGAGCGCCTGGAACTGGTGCGCCTCGCCGAGACCGACGACAGCGAGGTCGAGGAGATCGACAACGCGGTCGAGGCGGAGACCGAGACCGAGGAGAAGCCGACGCCGCTGGCCGTGCAGCGCCGCGAGGCGATCGTCACGGCGCTCCGGCAGTCCGGAGCCGCCCGCGTCCTCGACCTCGGCTGCGGGCAGGGCCAGTTGGTGCAGACCCTGCTCAAGGACCCGGCGTTCACCGAGATCGTCGGCGTCGACGTGTCGATGCGCGCCCTCACCATCGCCTCCCGGCGGCTCAAGCTGGACCGCATGGGCGAGCGGCAGGCCTCCCGCGTCCGGCTCTTCCAGGGCTCCCTCGCCTACACCGACGTCCGGCTCAAGGGCTACGACGCCGCCGTGCTCAGCGAGGTCATCGAGCACCTCGACCTGCCCCGGCTGCCCGCACTGGAGTACGCGGTGTTCGGCTCGGCCCGGCCGAGGACGGTCCTCGTGACCACCCCCAACGTCGAGTACAACGTGCGCTGGGAGTCCCTCCCGGCCGGCCATGTCCGGCACGGCGACCACCGCTTCGAGTGGACCCGCGCGGAGTTCCGCGCCTGGGCGGAGGCGGTGGCCGAACGGCACGGCTACGGCGTCGAGTTCGTCGCCGTCGGCCCCGACGACCCCGAGGTGGGACCGCCCACCCAGATGGCCGTGTTCACCCAGACCAGTCCGAAGGAGGCGAAGGCGGCATGACCGACGAGACGCAGGGGCGCGTGCTGCCCGTCACCGACCTGTCCCTGGTGGTGCTGGTCGGGGCCACCGGCTCCGGCAAGTCCACCTTCGCCCGCAGGCACTTCAAGCCCACCGAGGTCATCTCGTCCGACTTCTGCCGCGGTCTCGTCTCGGACGACGAGAACGACCAGAGCGCCACCAAGGACGCCTTCGACGTCCTGCACTACATCGCGGGCAAGCGCCTGGCCGCCGGCCGCCGCACCGTCGTGGACGCCACCAGCGTGCAGTCCGACGCCCGCCGCCGGCTCATCGACCTGGCCAAGCAGTACGACGTGCTGCCCATCGCGATCGTGCTCGACGTGCCCGAGGAGGTGTGCGCCGAACGCAACGCGGCCCGCACCGACCGCGCCGACATGCCCCGCCGGGTCATCCACCGCCACACCCGCGAACTGCGCCGCTCGCTGCGGCACCTGGAGCGCGAGGGCTTCCGCAAGGTGCACATCCTGCGGGGCGTGGAAGAGGTCGAGAACGCCACGGTCGTCACCGAGAAGCGCTTCAACGACCTCACCCACCTCACCGGCCCGTTCGACATCATCGGCGACATCCACGGCTGCGCCGCCGAACTGGAGGCGCTGCTCGGCAAGCTGGGCTACGTCGACGGCGTCCACCCGGAGGGCCGTACGGCCGTCTTCGTCGGCGACCTGGTCGACCGCGGCCCGGACAGCCCCGGCGTGCTGCGCCGCGTGATGGCGATGGTGAAGTCCGGCAACGCCCTGTGCGTACCCGGCAACCACGAGAACAAGTACGGCCGTCACCTGCGCGGACGCAAGGTCCAGCACACCCACGGCCTCGCCGAGACCATCGAGCAGATGGCGGGCGAGAGCGAGGAGTTCCTCGCCGAGGTACGGGAGTTCCTCGACGGCCTCGTCAGTCACTACGTCCTCGACGGCGGCCGGCTGGTCGTCTGCCACGCCGGTCTGCCCGAGAAGTACCACGGCCGCACCTCCGGCCGCGTCCGCAGCCACGCCCTGTACGGCGACACCACCGGGGAGACCGACGAGTTCGGCCTGCCCGTGCGCTACCCGTGGGCGGAGGACTACCGGGGCCGGGCCGCTGTCGTCTACGGCCACACCCCGGTGCCGGAGGCCACCTGGCTCAACAACACCATCTGCCTGGACACCGGCGCGGTCTTCGGCGGCAAGCTCACCGCGCTGCGCTGGCCGGAGCGCGAGCTGGCCGACGTCCCGGCGGAGCAGGTCTGGTACGAGCCGACGAAGCCGCTGCGCTCCGAGGCGCCCGGCGGGCAGGACGGCCGTCCGCTGGACCTCGCGGACGTGCGGGGCCGCAGGGTCGTGGAGACCCGGCACCAGGGACGTGTCTCGATCCGCGAGGAGAACGCCGCGGCCGCCCTGGAGGTCATGAGCCGCTTCGCGGTGGACCCGCGGCTGCTGCCGTACCTCCCGCCGACCATGGCCCCGACGGCCACCAGTCACGTCGAGGGCTACCTGGAGCACCCCGAGGAGGCGTTCGCCCAGTACAGGGACGACGGTGTGGCGCGGGTCGTGTGCGAGGAGAAGCACATGGGCTCGCGGGCGGTGGCCCTGGTGTGCCGCGACGCGGAGGCGGCCCGCAGGCGCTTCGGCGTGGACGGTCCGACCGGGTCCCTCTACACCCGTACCGGCCGCCCGTTCCTCGACGACGACGCCCTCACCGAGGAGATCCTCGGCCGGGTGCGCACGGCGGCCGGCGAGGCCGGCCTGTGGGACGAGCTGGAGACGGACTGGCTGCTGCTGGACGCCGAGCTGATGCCCTGGTCGCTGAAGGCGTCCGGGCTGCTGCGCTCGCAGTACGCCGCCGTGGGCGCCGCGTCCGGCGCGGTGCTCCCGGAGGCCTTGAGCGCCCTCCGGGGCGCGGCGGAGCGCGGCGTGGACGTGGCGGGCCTGCTGGCCCGCACCGGTGAACGCGCCACCGACGCCGCCGCGTTCACCGAGGCCTACCGCCGCTACTGCTGGACCACCGACGGCCTGGACGGCGTGCGCCTGGCGCCGTTCCAGATCCTCGCGGTCCAGGGGCGCAGCCTCACCGGGCTGCCGCACGACGAGCAGCTCGCCCTGCTCGACCGGCTCGTCGAGCACGACGGCAGCGGTCTCCTCCAGACCACCCGGCGGCTCTACGTCGACACCGCCGACCCGGAGTCGGTGCGGGCCGGCGTCGACTGGTGGCTGGAGATGACCGGCCGGGGCGGCGAGGGCATGGTCGTCAAGCCGGTCGGCGCGGTGGTCCGCGACGGCCAGGGCCGCCTGGTGCAGCCCGGCATCAAGTGCCGTGGCCGCGAGTACCTGCGGATCATCTACGGTCCGGAGTACACGCGCCCGGAGAACCTCGCCCGCCTGCGCTCGCGGTTCCTCAACCACAAGCGCTCCCTGGCGATCCGCGAGTACGCCCTGGGTCTGGAGGCCCTGGACCGGCTGGCCGAGGGCGAGCCGCTGTGGCGGGTGCACGAGGCGGTGTTCGGGGTGCTGGCCCTGGAGTCGGAGCCGGTCGACCCGAGGCTGTGAGCCGGTAGCCAGGCGATTCCGGCCAGGTTTGTCCCGCCTGGGACGCTCCTGGCCGGACGTCGTCCTTCAGGTCCCGTTCGTCCCGCACGTCCCGGCCGGCATGCGCACCCACGGCTCCGCCACGCGTCCCACCGCGCCGCGCACCCCGGGCGGGCACCTCGCCGCCGGTGACGCCGCCCTGCTTGTCGTCGCCGCGACGAGAACTGGCGGTCACCGAAACGGCCGAGGAGCGCGTCAATGCGCCCTTCGATGGTCAGGATGGAGGCATGGCATACCACGTCCACTCCGAGGCCGGGCGGCTGCGCCGCGTCATCCTGCACCGGCCCGATCTGGAGCTCAAAAGGCTCACCCCCAGCAACAAGACCTCGCTGCTCTTCGACGACGTGCTGTGGGTGCGCAGGGCCCGCGCCGAGCACGACGGGTTCGCCGACGTGCTGCGCGACCGGGGCGTCGCCGTCCACCTCTTCGGCGACCTGCTGGCCGAGACCCTTGAGGTCCCGGCGGCCAGATCCCTCGTCCTGGAACGGGTCTTCGACGAGAAGGAGTACGGCCCGCTGGCCACCGACCCGCTCAGAGCCGCTTTCGAGAACCTGCCCGCGCGGGAGCTGGCCGAGGTCCTGGTCGGCGGTATGACGAAACGCGAGTTCCTCGAGGTGCACCCGGAGCCGACCTCCGTGCGCTTCCACGTCATGGAGCTGGACGACTTCCTGCTGGGCCCGCTGCCCAACCACCTCTTCACCCGCGACACCTCCGCCTGGATCTACGACGGCGTGTCCATCAACGCCATGCGCTGGCCCGCCCGGCAGCGCGAGACCGTGCACTTCGAGGCGATCTACCGGCACCACCCGCTGTTCCGCGACGAGACGTTCCACGAGTGGTCGAAGGGGCAGGCCGACTACCCCTCCACCATCGAGGGAGGGGACGTGCTGGTGATCGGCAACGGGGCGGTGCTCATCGGCATGAGCGAGCGCACCACTCCGCAGGCCGTGGAGATGCTCGCGCACAAGCTGTTCGCCGCCGGCTCCGCCGAGACGATCGTGGCCCTCGACATGCCCAAGCGGCGTGCCTTCATGCACCTCGACACCGTGATGACGATGGTCGACGGCGATACCTTCACCCAGTACGCGGGCCTCGGCATGCTCCGCTCGTACACCATCGAACCGGGGGTCGGCGAGAAGGAGCTGAAGGTCACCGACCATCCGCCGGAGCACATGCACCGCGCGATCGCGGCGGCCCTCGGCCTGAACGAGATCCGTGTGCTGACCGCCACCCAGGACGTGCACGCGGCCGAGCGCGAGCAGTGGGACGACGGCTGCAACGTCCTGGCCGTCGAACCCGGGGTCGTGGTCGCCTACGAGCGGAACTCCACCACCAACACCCACCTGCGCAAGCAGGGCATCGAGGTGATAGAGATCCCGGGCAGCGAGCTGGGCCGGGGGAGGGGCGGGCCGCGGTGCATGAGCTGCCCGGTCGAACGGGATCCGGTGCGGTAGGGCCGGGTCCGTGGGGTTCCCGGGTCCTGAGTTCCTCGGGTCCTGAGTTCCCCGGGCTCTGAGTTCCCGGGCCTTGGGCTCCCGACGGCATCTGTATAGGCATGCTGGCTTTCGTATAGTATTCCAAAAGTCTGTGTCCCCGTATCCCTGGAGCGCCCTCATGGCGACTGTCCCGACCCCCCTCGCCGGCCGCCACCTCCTCAAGGAGCTGGACCTCACCGAGGACGAGTTCCGCGGTCTGGTCGAGCTGGCCGCCGAGCTCAAGGCCGCCAAGAAGGCCGGGGCCGAGACCCAGCACCTGCGGGGCCGGAACATCGCGCTGATCTTCGAGAAGACCTCCACCCGCACCCGCTGCGCGTTCGAGGTCGCGGCCGCCGACCAGGGCGCCTCGACCACGTACCTCGACCCCTCCGGCTCACAGATCGGGCACAAGGAGTCGGTCAAGGACACCGCGCGGGTGCTGGGCCGGATGTACGACGCGATCGAGTACCGGGGCGACAGCCAGCAGAAGGTGGAGGAGCTGGCGGCGCACGCCGGTGTCCCCGTCTACAACGGGCTCACCGACGACTGGCACCCCACCCAGATGCTCGCCGACGTGCTGACCATGACCGAGCACTGCGCCAAGCCGCTGACCGAGGTCTCCTTCGCCTACCTGGGCGACGCCCGCTTCAACATGGGCAACTCCTACCTGGTCACCGGCGCCCTGCTCGGCATGGACGTCCGTCTCGTCGCACCGAAGGAGTACTGGCCGGCCGAGGAGGTCGTCGACCGGGCCCGTGCCCTCGCCGTCGGCAGCGGCGCCCGCATCACGCTGACCGAGACGGTGGACGACGGCGTGCGCGGCGCCGACTTCGTGGCCACGGACGTCTGGGTCTCCATGGGCGAGCCGAAGGAGGTCTGGGCCGAGCGCATCGCCGCCCTCGCCCCGTACGCCGTGACCATGGACGTCCTGCGCGCCACCGGCAACCCGGAGGTCAAGTTCCTGCACTGCCTGCCCGCCTTCCACGACCTCGGCACCAAGGTCGGCCAGGAGATCCACGCGGCCCACGACCTGGAGTACCTGGAGGTCTCCGACGAGGTCTTCGAGTCGGCCCACTCGGTCGTCTTCGACGAGGCGGAGAACCGGATGCACACCATCAAGGCGGTCATGGTGGCAACCCTGGCCTGAACAGGCCTTAAGCTGACCGGCGGCCCGGAGCCACCCCTTCTCCGCAGCCGCCGCGCGACGAACCCGTCGCATCCCGCACCACCAGAAACGAGCACCACCCGCATGCCCCGCTTCAAGTCGTCCCATCTCCTGGTGGCCGAATCCGGCGCCGACCGCGAAGGCCACGGCCTCCGGCGCACGATGGGCCTCTTCCAGCTCGTCTGCTTCGGCGTCGGGGCCATCGTCGGCACCGGCATCTTCGTCGGCCTGTCCGACTCGGTCGCCCAGGCCGGCCCGGGCGTCGTCGTCTCCTTCCTGCTCGCGGCGACCACCTGTGTCTTCACCGCGTTCGCCTTCGCCGAGCTCGGCGGCGCGATCCCGGTCTCCGGCTCCTCGTACTCCTTCGCCTACGCCGGTCTCGGCGAGGGCACGGCCTTCCTCGTCGGCTGGTGCCTGCTGCTGGAGTACGGCGTCTCGGTGTCCGCGGTGGCGGTCGGCTGGAGCCAGTACGTCAACGAACTCCTCGACAGCCTCGTCGGACTGCACCTGCCCACGGCCCTGTCGGCCGGTCCGGGCGAGGGCGGCGTGGTGAACCTCCCGGCCGTGATCGTCATCGCCATGGCCGCCGTCCTGCTGGTCCGCGGGGTGCGTGAGAGCGCCCGGGCCACGGCGGCGATGGCGGTGCTGAAGCTCGCCGTCCTGGTGGCCTTCATCGCGATCGGCTTCACCGCGTTCGAGGACGGCAACCTCACGCCGTTCTCGCCCACGGGCCTGGCCGGCATCGGGGCGGGCACGACCGCCGCCTTCTTCTCGTACATCGGCTTCGACGCGATCACCACCGCCGGTGAGGAGGCGAAGAACCCCCGCAGGGACATCCCCGTCGCGATCCTCGTCTGCATCGGACTGGTCACGCTGCTCTACTGCGCCGTCGCGCTCGCCGCGATCGGCGCCATCGGCGGCGACGCGGTCGGCGGCCGCCCGGCGGCCCTCTCCTATGTCGTCAACCAGGTCACCCGCTCCACCGTCGGCGGCGGGGTGATCGCCTTCGGCGCGGTCGTCGCCATCGCCTCGGTCGTCCTCGCCGTGATGTACGGCCAGACCCGGATCCTGATGTCCATGTCCCGCGACGGGCTGATCCCGCGCGTCTTCGAGAAGGTCTCGCCGAAGACCTCCACGCCGGTCGCCGGCACGCTGATCGTGGCGGTCGTCTTCGCGATCCCCGCCGCCTTCGCCCCGCTGGACGCGGTGGTCAACCTGTGCACCATCGGCACCCTCGCCATCATGGCCGTGGTGAACGTCGCGGTCATCGCCCTGCGCCGCCGTGAGCCGGACCTCGCGCGCACCTTCCGCGTGCCGCTGTACCCCGTCACCCCCCTGCTCGGCGTCGGCTTCTGCCTGTACCTGATGTACGAGACGGGTGCGACGACCTGGATCCAGTTCGCCGGGTTCCTCGCGGTCGGGACCGCCCTGTACCTGCTCTACGGGCGCCGGAACTCCCGGCTCGCCGCGGTCACACCGACGGACGCCGCTGAGCCGGTACGAGAGGCAGTCTGAACCAGACCGCCTTGCCGGACTCGGTCGGCCGGTGCCCGCAGGAGGAGCTCAGGGTGCGGATCAGCAGCAGCCCGCGCCCGTGCTCCTGCCAGGGGTCGGGCGGTCCACCGGCCGGACAGGTGAGGTCGCCGGGCGGGGCCGGGTCGGTGTCGTGGACCTCGACCTGGCAGCCCGACGGCAACAGCTCCACGACCAGCTCTATCGGCGACTCGCCCGTGGTGTGCTCCACCGCGTTGGCCACCAGCTCCGCCGTGAGCAGCTCCGCGGTGTCGCAGTCCGCCCCGCGCTCCAGCTCGGCCAGCGCCGTACGGACCAGGGCACGGGCCACGGGCACCGCCGCTGCGGTGTGCGGCAGCGCGATGCGCCAGGAGGCGGGGGCTGAGGGGAGTTCGTACACGGCGGGTCCGTTCATGGAGCAGGACATCCTGCTTTCAACCTGATGAATGGTACGGCGCCGCTCTCCGGAGACGTCCGAGGGGCACCGTCGGAGGCGCCCTTGCCTCCTTGCCGACGGCTTACCCAGGTGAACGCGGCGCCGCGCACAGCTGCTCCCGCCGTTACGGCGGTGTGGACGATCTGTGACGGATGTGACCGGCCCGGGTCACGCCGGCCCCACACCGAAGTCCTACCCGGACGGTCTATCGCGCACTCATGACGACAGTCACGGATGAGTGATAGCTTCGGGGGGTAGAGCTCAGTGAGGCAGTGCCCGCCCGAGGAGGCCGCACGTCATGAGTCCCTTCACCGGCTCCGCCGCCCGCACCCCCGGCTGGGAGCACCTGCGCGTCGAGGTCACCGACGGCGTCGCGACCGTCACCCTGGCCCGCCCCGAGAAGCTCAACGCGCTCACCTTCGGCGCCTACGCCGACCTGCGCGACCTGCTCGCTGAGCTGTCCCGGGAGCGGTCCGTACGGGCCCTGGTGCTGGCCGGCGAGGGCCGCGGCTTCTGCTCCGGCGGCGACGTCGACGAGATCATCGGCGCCACCCTCGGCATGGACACCGCCCAGCTCCTGGACTTCAACCGGATGACCGGCCAGGTGGTCCGGGCGATCCGGGAGTGCCCGTTCCCCGTGATCGCGTCGCTGCACGGCGTGGCGGCGGGCGCCGGCGCGGTCCTCGCCCTGGCCGCGGACTTCCGCGTCGCCGACCCCACCGCCCGCTTCGCCTTCCTCTTCACCCGTGTCGGCCTCTCCGGCGGTGACATGGGCGCGGCCTACCTGCTGCCCCGGGTCGTCGGACTGGGGCACGCGACCCGCCTGCTGATGCTGGGCGAGCCGGTCCGCGCCACCGAGGCGGAGCGCATCGGCCTGATCAGCGAGCTGACGGAGGAGGGCCGGGCGGACGAGACCGCGCGGCAACTGGCCCAGCGCCTGGCGGAGGGCCCCGCCCTGGCCTACGCCCAGACCAAGGCCCTGCTCACGTCAGAGCTGGACATGCCGTTGGCGGCCTCGATCGAGCTGGACGCCTCGACGCAGGCGCTCTTGATGAACAGCGAGGACTACGCCGAGTTCCACGCGGCGTTCACGGAGAAGCGCCCCCCGAAATGGAGCGGACGGTGAGCGAGTCACCCTCAGGGGCGCGGGGCTGTGCTGGATGTGCGGCTACCGCCGCGCGGGCGCGATCAGCCGCAACGGACCCGCGCTCGCACGCGCGGCCCGGCCACCCCCTACGGGTGGCAATCATCGGCGGCGGCCCCGGCGGCCTCTACGCCGCCGCCCTCCTCAAACGCCTGGACCCCGCACGGGAGATCACCGTCTGGGAACGCAACGCCCCCGACGACACCTTCGGTTTCGGCGTGGTCCTCTCCGACGAAACCCTCGGCGGCATGGAGCACGCCGACCCGGAGGTCTACGAGGCACTCCAGCGGCACTTCACCCGCTGGGACGACATCGACATCGTCCACCGCGACACCCGCCACACCTCCTCGGGCCACGGATTCGCGGCCCTCGGCCGCCGGCGCCTCCTGGAGATCCTCCACACCCGCTGCCGCGACCTCGGTGTCGACCTCCGTTTCCGCGCCGGGGCCCCGGAAGACCTCGCCGGCACCCACGATCTGGTCATCGCCGCCGACGGCATCCACAGCACCACCCGCGAGAGGCACGCGGACGTCTTCCGCCCCCGGGTGACGCAGCACCGCTGCCGCTACATCTGGCTCGCCGCCGACTTCCCCTTCGACTCCTTCCGCTTCGAGATCGCCGAGACCGAACACGGCGTGATGCAGCTCCACGGCTACCCCTACGCCCCCGACGCCTCGACGGTGATCATCGAGATGCGCGACGAGGTCTGGCGCGCGGCCGGTTTCGACGAACTCGACGAGGCGGAGTCGGTCGAGCGCTGCGCCAAGATCTTCGCGGAAGCGCTCCGCGGCCGGCCCCTGAAGTCGAACAACTCCGCGTGGACGACGTTCCGTACGGTCGTCAACGACCGCTGGTCGCACGGCAACGTCGTCCTCCTCGGGGACGCCGCCCACACGGCCCACTTCTCCATCGGCTCCGGCACCAAGCTCGCCGTCGAGGACGCGCTCGCCCTGGCCGCCTGTCTGGAGGAGCGGGACACCGTGCCCGAGACCCTGGCCGCCTACGAGGCGGAGCGGCGACCCGTCGTCGCCTCCACCCAGCGTGCCGCCCGGGCCAGCCTGGAGTGGTTCGAGAACATCGCCCTCTACCTGGACCAGCCGCCCCGCCAGTTCGCCTTCAACCTCCTCACCCGCAGCCGCCGCGTCACCCACGACAACCTGCGGCTGCGCGACGCCCGCTTCACGCAGACGGTGGAGCGCGAGTTCGGCTGCCCGCCCGGCACGCCCCCGATGTTCACCCCGTTCCGGCTGCGCGGCCTGACCCTGCGCAACCGGGTCGTCGTCTCTCCCATGGACATGTACTCGGCCGCCGACGGCGTCCCCGGCGACTTCCACCTCGTCCACCTGGGGGCGCGGGCGCTGGGCGGGGCCGGGCTGGTGATGACGGAGATGGTGTGCGTCAGCGAGGAGGGCCGGATCACGCCGGGCTGCGCCGGCCTCTACACCGGCCGGCAGGCCGAGGCCTGGAAGCGGATCACGAACTTCGTGCACGAGCGGGCCCCCGGCACCGCGATCGGCGTGCAGCTCGGCCACAGCGGCCGCAAGGGCTCCACGAAAGTGATGTGGGAGGGCATGGACGAGCCGCTGGAGGAGGGCAACTGGCCGCTCGTGGCCCCCTCGGCGCTGCCGTACAAGGTGTTCAGCCAGACACCCCGCGAGCTGTCCCGGGCCCAGCTCACCGACCTCCGGGAGCAGTTCGCGGCGGCCGCGGTGCGCGCGGCCCGGGCCGGCTTCGACTTGCTCGAACTGCACTGCGCGCACGGCTACCTGCTGTCCGGGTTCCTCTCCCCGCTGACCAACCGGCGCACCGACGCCTACGGCGGTTCCCTGGAGAAGCGGCTCCGCTTCCCGCTGGAGGTCTTCGACGCCGTACGGAACGTGTGGCCGGGGGAGCGGCCGATGACCGTCCGCATCTCCGCGACCGACTGGGCCGAAGGCGGCACGCGTGCCGAGGACGCCGTCGAGATCGCCCGGGCCTTCGCCGCGCACGGCGCCGACGCGATCGACGTGTCGACCGGCCAGGTCGTGGCGGACGAGCAGCCGGAGTTCGGACGGTCGTACCAGACGCCCTTCGCGGACCGGATCCGCCACACCGCCGGGATCCCCGTGATCGCCGTCGGCGCGATCTCCTCCTGGGACGACGTCAACTCCCTGATCCTCGCGGGCCGCACCGACCTCTGCGCCCTCGCCCGCCCGCACCTCTACGACCCCCACTGGACCCTGCACGCGGCGGCCGAGCAGGGCTACACGGGGCCGGGCGCGACCTGGCCGGCCCCGTACCGCGCGGGCAGCCGCCGCCCTCGGACGGGCCGCACGGACGCCCCGAAACCGCGGCTGAGTCTCGGAAGCGGTGACGCCCGCGGAGGTTAGGATCCGAGGCATGGTCATGACCATGGACGACGTGGACCGGTTCGAAGCCTTCCGACCGCGCCTGGAGGCCGTCGCCTACCGGCTGCTCGGTTCGGCGAGCGAGGCCGAGGACGCCGTGCAGGAGACCTTCCTGCGCTGGCAGGGCGCCGACACCGGCCGCATCGAGGTCCCCGAGGCATGGCTGACGAAGGTCCTCACCAACCTGTGCCTCAACCAGCTGACCTCGGCCCGCGCACGGCGTGAGACGTACGTGGGCCAGTGGCTGCCCGAGCCGCTGCTCGCCGGGGACCCGATGCTCGGGCCCGCCGACACCGCCGAGCAGCGCGAATCGGTCTCGTACGCGGTGCTGGTGCTGCTGGAGCGGCTCTCGCCGAACGAGCGGGCCGTGTACGTCCTGCGGGAGGCCTTCGACTATCCGCACCGCGAGATCGCCGAGATCCTGGACATCACCGAGGCCTCCAGCCAGCAGATTTTCCACCGCGCGAAGAAGCACGTCGCGGACGGCAGGGCCCGCACCCGTACCGAGATCGACGAGGCCGCCGCGCGGCGCATCATCGACGAGTTCCTCGCGGCCGCCGCCAGCGGCAGGACCGAGCCGCTCGTGCAGCTGCTCACCGGGGACGCCATCGCGGTCGGCGACGGCGGCGGGAAGGTCCCGGCCCGCGCCAGGGCGTTCGAAGGAGCTCTCGCGGTCGCCACGTTCATGCGGGGCCTGTTCAAGCCCAGTGCGGCCAAGCGTGCCCTGGTCGGCGGCTCGGCCGACGTCTACGCCTGGACCGCCAACGGTGACCCGGCCCTCGTGGTGGTCGTCGAGGGCCGGGTCGTCGGCGTCATGTGCCTGGAGGTCGCCGCGGACGGCATCGCCGCGTTCCGCAACCAGGTCAACCCCGACAAGCTCGAACGCGTGACCCGGCTGTGGGCCGCCGGCGACCACGGGGAGCCCCTGCTCACGGTCTTCTGACCCGACCTCCCGTGGTGTGACGTGGATCACATCAAGCTCCTGTCAGGAAACGGCGGGCCGCCCGGTTCAAGAGGCGTAACCCGCTGAAGACAGCCGTCATGACAGGAGCCACGCCATGCAGCACCGCATCGTCGTCCTCGGAGCCGGCTACACCGGGGCCACCGCCGCCGGGCGCCTCGCCAAGCGACTGCACCGCGAAGACGTCGCCATCACCCTCGTCAACGCCGAGCCGGACTTCGTCGAGCGCGTCCGGATGCACCAGCTCGCCGCCGGCCAGGACCTCGCGCCGCGGCCCTTCGACGAGATATTCGAGGGCACCGGCGTTGCGCTGAAGCAGGGGAAGGTCACCGCCGTCGACGTGGACCGCCGGACCGTGACCGTCGCCGCCGCCGAAGGCGCGGGGCAGGGGGCGGACGAGGTCCTGCCGTACGACACCCTCGTGTACGCCCTCGGCAGCGGCTGGAACAACCAGGGGGTGCCCGGTACTGCCGAGTACGCCCACGAGGTCGCCGGCCGCGCCGGAGCGCTCCGGCTGCGCGAGCGTCTGGCCGGCCTGGCCGCGGGAGAGTCCGTGGTCGTGGTCGGCGGCGGCCTCACCGGCCTGGAGGCCGTGACCGAGATCGCCGAGACCCGCCCGGACCTCGACGTCGCCCTCGCCGCCCGCGGCGGCCTCGGCGACTGGCTCTCGGCCAAGGGCAGCGGGCACCTGCGGAAGGTCCTCGACCGGCTGGGCATCACCGTCCACGAGCACACCGCCGTCACCGCCGTCGAGGCAGACCGCGTCACCACCGCCGACGGCACGAGCATCCCGGCCGCGGTCACCGTGTGGACCACCGGCTTCGCCGTTCACCCGATCGCCCGGGCCACCACCCTGGAGGTCTCCGGCACCGGCCAGATCGTGGTCGACCGGACCATGCGCTCGGTGTCGCACCCGGACGTGTACGCCGTCGGCGACGCGGCACTGGCGATGGGCCCCGGCGACAAGCCCCTGCGGATGTCGTGCGCCTCGGGCGTCTTCACCGCCTGGCAGGCCGTCGACGCCATCGCGGCCCGTCTGACCGGCGGGAAGGTCCCGACCGTGCCGGTGCGCTACTTCAACCAGTGCATCTCACTGGGCCGCAAGGACGGCCTGATCCAGTTCGTCACCGCCGACGACCGTGCCGTCCGGTGGGCCCTCACCGGCCGGTTCGCCGCCTTCTACAAGGAACTCGTCTGCAAGGGTGCGGCCTGGACGGTCGCCCACCCGATGGTCATGGCGGTCCGGCGCCGCGTCGTGCGGGAGACCGCCGTCGCCGAAACCTCGCCGGTCAGGACGGCGGCCTGAAGCGTGGGGACACCGGCCGCCTCAGACCGGGTAGGCGTGGGTCTGGGCCGCCTTCACCGTCGCCCAGACCTCCGCGCCCGGGTGCAGGCCGAGCTCCGCCGCGGCGACCGTCGTGAGATCGGCGGCGAGGGGCAGTTCACCGGTGAGGTCGGCCCGGATCTGGTCGCCGTGGGTCTCCAGACCGGCCACCTCGCAGCGCCAGAGGTTGCGGGCGCTGGAGCCGGAGGGCCGGTCACGGTGGAGGGTGACCGCGCTCGGCGGGAACGCCACGAAGACCGGGCCGGACAGAACCTCCGTGGTGGTGAGGGGCGGGCCGTCGGCCAGACGGACGGTGTGGCCGCCCGCCTCTCCCCGGTAGAGGTTCAGGCCGACCAGCCGCGCGATGTAGTCCGTACGCGGGTGGCGGGCGATGTCGGCCGGGGTGCCCTCCTGGACGACCCGGCCGTGCTCCACGACCACCAGCCGGTCGGCCAGCACCATCGCGTCGAGCGGATCATGGGTGACGAGCACGGCGACCGCCTCGAACCCGGCCAGGTGCCGCCGGAGCCGGGCGCGCACCTCCAGACGGGTACGGGCGTCCAGCGCCGCCAGCGGCTCGTCGAGCAGCAGCAGCCGGGGGCGGGTCGCCAGGGCGCGGGCGAGAGCCACGCGCTGGGCCTGGCCGCCGGAGAGCCGGCGTGGTTTGACACCGCTGTGCGCCGCGAGGCCGAGGCGGTCGAGCCACTCCGCGGCCTGCGCCCGGGCCTCGGCCCTGGTCGCGCCCCGGCAGCGGGGCCCGAAGGCGACGTTGTCGAGGGCCGTGAGGTGGGGGAAGAGCAGGTAGTCCTGGAAGACGACTCCGACGGGACGGGCCTCCGGCGGCGTACGGTCCAGCCCGGTGCCGTCCAGCCGCAGATGACCGCCGGAGAGAGGGGTCAGTCCGGCGAGGGCACGCAGCGCGGTGGTCTTGCCGGCGCCGTTCGGCCCGAGCAGGGCGACGACCTCGCCGGGCGCGGCGGTCAGCGCCACGTCGAGGCGGAAGTCCCCGCGGTTCACGACGAGACGGGCGTCGAGCCCGTCCGTGGCGGGGCCGGAGGCGGGGTGGGCCGAGGTCATGCGGCACGCATCCATCGGTCGCGCAGTCCCGCCAGCACCGCGATCGACACCGCCAGCAGCACCAGGCTGAGGGCGATCGCGGCCTCCGGGTCGCTCTGCAGGGCCAGGTAGACGGCCAGGGGCATGGTCTGGGTGCGGCCGGGGAAGTTGCCGGCGAAGGTGATCGTCGCGCCGAACTCGCCGAGCGCCCGCGCCCAGGCGAGGACCGCGCCCGCCGCGATGCCCGGCGCGATCAGCGGCAGCGTGACCCGGCGGAACGCGGTGAAGCGGGACGCGCCCAGGGTGGCGGCCGCCTCCTCGTAGCGGGGGTCGGCGGCCCGCAGGGTGCCCTCGACGCTGATGACGAGGAACGGCATCGCCACGAACGCCTCCGCGATCACGACCCCGGCGGTGGTGAAGGGCAGCGTGATCCCGAACCACGCATCGAGCCACTGCCCGACGATGCCGTTGCGGCCGAGTGCCATCAGCAGCGCCACACCGCCCACGACCGGAGGCAGGACGAGGGGCAGGGTGACCAGAGCGCGTACGAGGCCGCGGCCGGGGAAGTCGACGCGGGCCAGCAGCCAGGCCAGCGGCACGCCCAGGACCAGGCACACCGCGGTGGCCGCCGTGGCGCTGACCAGGGACAGTCTGAGAGCCTGCCAGACCTCCGCGCTGGTCAGCTGCTCGGGCAGGCTGTGCCACGGAGTCCGCACCAGCAGGGCGATCAGCGGCAGGATCAGGAAGGCCAGGCCGGTCAGCGCGGGGATCAGCAGGGGCAGCGGGACGCCCGCCCGGACGCGCCGGCGCCGCGGACCGCCCCGGAGGGTGTGGGCCGCGGCGCGAGGCCGGTCGTCAGGGAGTGTCACGGCTTGAGGAACCCGGCCCCGCTCAGGACCTTCTGGCCCTCGGCGGACCGCACCAGCGCGATGAACGCCTTGGCGGCCCCGGCGTTGGGCGCGTCCTTGAGCAGCGCGATCGGGTAGTCGTTGACGGCGTCGGCGGACTCGGGGAACTGCACGCCCTCCACCTTGTCACCCGCCGCGCGCACGTCCGTCCTGTAGACGACGGCCGCGTCGGCCTCCTTCAGCTCGACCTTGGTGAGCGCGGCCTTGACGTCCTGTTCGTAGGAGACGGGGGTGAGTGTCAGCCCGCTCGCGTCGAGGGCCTTCTGCGCGGCGGCGCCGCACGGCACCTCCTTGTCGCAGAGCACCGCCTTCAGATCCGGTGCGGTGAGGTCCTTGAGCGAGGAGACCTGGTGCGGGTTGCCCGGCAGGGTGGCGATCTCCAGCTCGTTGCGGACGAAGGTCACGGGGGCGCCCGAGGCGTCCCCGGCGTCCTTGACGATCTTCATGGTCCTGGGGCTGGCCGAGGCGAAGACGTCCACCGGGGCGCCGCCGGTGATGCTCGCGGCGAGGGAGTCGCTGCCGCCGAAGCTGAAGGTGACCTTCGTGCCCGGGTGCTCCTTCTCGAACTGCTCGCCCAGGGTCGTGAAGCTCTCCTTCAGCGAGGCCGCGGCGAACACGGTCACCTCCCCGGACGGCTCGCCCGAGCCGGAGGAGTCCGGCTTCGCCGAGGAGGCCGGGCCGGACGGCGAGCAGGCACTCAGGGCCAGCAGGGCGGCGGCTCCCACCGCTGCCCCCGGGAGCGGGCGGCGGATGCGGCCCACGGTACGGGTCGTCACGGGTCTGCTCCCTCTGCTCGGTATGCGCCGATGATAATGCCGCACATGCAAGGGGGAGAACCCCTGTGGGTTCGCATGAGCCGGGTCTGGGTTCTCCAGGGGTGGCATGTGCGTTCGTACGGGACGGGTGCCGGCCCCGGGGGGCTACCGGGACCGCAGCCGGAATCCGTGGTGCTCTTGGACCCAGCGGCCGAGCAGCGCGCCACCGTAGACGACGTAGCCCACGCCGATGAGCCAGGACTCCACGACCAGGACGACGCCGACGGCTCCGTAGCTGATCGCGTTGGTGACGATGAGGGGCGTGAAGACGAAGTAGGAGAACATGCGCAGGCCGCCCAGCCCCAGCATGGTGGCCACCGCCCCGGGGAGCAGTTCGCGCCAGCGGACCTGACCGCCCAGCAGGAAGCGCTGCCCCCACCAGAAGAACAGCAACCCCGACGCCGAACTCAGCGCGATCCGCTCCGGCCCCGAGACGATGCCGCGTGTCTGCACCTCCTGGTACAGGTACGCGGTCGTCGCGATCATCCACACCGCCTGGCGCCAGACCCGGTGCCACGGGCCGGAGGGCAGGCCCCAGATCCGCTCGTAGCCGTTCTGCACGCTCCCGCCGAACGCGACGCCGAAGACGACGAGGGCGACCGCGCCCAGCACGCTGGTGGTGCCGATGACCTTGCGCGGCGGGCTGATGATGTCCGTGAGCACCCGCGCGGACCGGCCGGACAGCCCCATGCCGTCGGCCAGCCAGAACGCGAAACCGCCCCGTTCCAGTGGATCGGCGGCGGCGACCACGATCAGCAGCGGTGCCAGGGTGACCAGCGCGAGCGTGGCGAATCCCATGGCCCGGTGCAGCAGCTCCACGTCGCGGCCCTGCCGGACGAGGGTGTGCGCACCGGCCCGCTCCCACCCGCCGCGCGCCGAGCGCCCCCACCGCCTCACGGCAGCCGGTCCGCTCGGGGGCCCGTGCCCGGTGATGTGGTGACGGTCATCCCTCGGTCCGCCTCCCGGTACGCGCTCCGTCCACTCGCGGACATCGTTGACCGTTCCGGAGCCGACGCAAACGCCGCATACCGGGCGGCGCTCGCGGGCTCAGAGCCCCACGAACCCCGCCCCCGCGTCCCGCAGCCGCTCGTGCAGCCCCCGGAACACCGCCGCCGAGCGCACCCCCGGCCAGTCCGCGGGAAGCAGCCCGGACGGCAGGCCCGGGTCGGCGTAGGGGAGGTGGCGCCAGGAGTCCAGGGCGAGGAGGTAGTCCCGGTAGGCCTCCTCGGCCGGGGTGTCCTCGCGCTTCTCCCAGTCGTGCAGCACGCGCGCGTGGCGGTCGAGGAAGGCCTCGTGCTCCTTGGCGATGGCCGCCAGGTCCCACCACCGGGCGACGGCCTCCGCGGTCGGTGCGAAGCCGAGGTGCTCGCCGCGGAAGAAGTCGACGTACGCGTCGAGCCGCAGCCGCTGGAGCGTGTGCCGGGTCTCCTCGTAGAGCCGTGCGGGCGCGATCCACACGCCCGGGGCGGCCGTGCCGAAACCGAGCCCGGCAAGACGGGAGCGCAGCACGTGCCGCTTCTGCCGTTCCGACTCCGGCACGGAGAACACCGCGAGCACCCAGCCCTCGTCCTCGGGCGGGGCCGAGGCGTAGATACGGCGGTCGCCGTCGTCGAGCAACTGGCGGGCGTCCGGGGACAGTTCGTAGCCGGCCGCACCCTGGGCGGTGCGGGCCGGCACGAGCAGTCCGCGTCTCTTGAGCCGCGACACCGAGGAGCGGACGGACGGGGCGTCCACGCCGGCCGCGGCCAGCAGCCGGATCAGTTCGGCTACCGGCACGGGGCCCGGGACGAAGCGGCCGTACGCGCCGTAGAGCGTGACGATGAGAGACCGTGGTGCATGCTGGTCGGACACGTTGATCATCTTAGGTCGTACGGATCACTCCTGGTCGCCTCCCGGTACCCCGTCGGTGCGCAGTCTGAACCGCTGGAGCTTGCCGGTCGCCGTGCGCGGCAGCGCGTCCAGGAAGACGATCTCGCGGGGGCACTTGTACGGCGCCAGCTCGCGCTTCACGAAGGCGCGCAGCGCGTCGGCGTCCCGCTCCGCACTCTCCTTGAGGACGGCGAAGGCCAGCACGACCTGCCCGCGGGCCTCGTCGGGCCGTCCCACGACCGCCGCCTCCACCACGTCCGGGTGCCGCAGCAGCGCCTCCTCCACCTCCGGGCCGGCGATGTTGTACCCGGCCGAGATGATCATGTCGTCGGCGCGCGCGACGTAGCGGAAGTAGCCGTCGGGGTCGCGGACGTAGGTGTCGCCGGTGACGTTCCAGCCGCCGCGCACGTAGTCCCGCTGCCGCGGGTCGGCGAGGTAGCGGCAGCCGACCGGCCCGCGTACGGCGAGCAGCCCCGGCTGCCCGTCGGGCACCGGCCGGCCGTCCTCGTCCTGCACGCGCGCCTGCCAGCCCGGCACCGGAACGCCCGTGGTCCCGGGCCGGATCAGGTCGTCGGCCGCGGAGATGAAGATGTGCAGCAGCTCCGTGGCGCCGATGCCGTTGATGACGCGCAGGCCGGTGCGCTCGTGCCAGGCCTGCCAGGTGGCCGCGGGCAGGTTCTCGCCGGCCGAGACGCAGCGGCGCAGCGAGGAGACGTCGTGCCCGTCGAGCTCGTCGAGCATCGCGCGGTACGCCGTCGGGGCCGTGAACAGCACGGAGACCCGGTGCCGGCCGATGGCGGGCAGCAACTGCCGGGGGCCCGCCTGTTCGAGCAGCAGCGCACGCGCGCCGGCCCGCAGCGGGAAGACCACCAGCCCGCCGAGACCGAAGGTGAAGCCCAGGGGAGGGCTGCCGGTGAACACGTCGTCCGCGTCGGGCTTCAGGACGTGCCGGGAGAAGGTGTCGGCGATCGCCAGGACGTCCCGGTGCAGATGCATACAGCCCTTGGGGTGGCCGGTGGTGCCGGAGGTGAACGCGATCAGCGCCACGTCGTCGGCCGCCGTCGCGACGGTCTCGTACGGGGCCGTGTTGGCCGGGCGGTTGAGGAGGTCGTCGGGGGCGTCACCGCCGTAGGTCGTGATGCGCAGGCCGGGGACCTCGGCCTTGGCGAGGTCGTCGACGGCCCGGACGTCGCACAGTGCGTGCCGCACCCGCGCGATCTCGCACATCGTGCTCAGCTCGTGCGGACGCTGCTGGGCGAGCACCGTGACCGCCACGGCCCCCGCCTTCAGCACCGCCAGCCAGCAGGCCGCGAGCCAGGGCGTGGTGGGGCCGCGCAGCAGCACCCGGTTGCCGGGCACGACGCCGAGCTCACCGGTGAGCAGGTGCGCGACGCGGTCCACGCGGGCGCGCAGATCGCCGTACGTCCACGGTGCGCCGGTGGGCGTGAGGAACACCGGGCGGTCGTCGGGCGGGCCGTGCAGCAGTGCGGCGGCGCAGTTGAGCCGTTCGGGGTAGTGCAGCTCCGGCAGATCGAAGTGGAGCTCGGGCCATTGGTCCCGGGGTGGCAGATGATCCCGGGCGAAGGTGTCGACGTGGGCCGTGCCCCGTGGATTCATACGGTTCGCCCCCTTGGCGTGGTGGGCTCGCCCCTGGAGCGTATCGTGTTGGTGACGGCAGTCAACGGTCCGCGATAACCTCGGAGTGGCCCGGCCGGAAGACGGGGTGGCGGAGAAGGGACCGGCGATGACCGCATTCTCACTCGAACCGGCACAACTCGCCTGGTGCGCCGAGCTGCGCACCCTGGCCGCACAGCGGCTCCGCCCGCTGGCCGACAAGGGCGAACCGGGGCGGGTGAACCGGGCCCTGGTCGCCGAGCTCGGCAGCCTGGGGCTGCTGGGACGCCTGTTCACCTCGGGTGCGCTCGATCTGTGCTTGATGCGCGAGTCCCTGGCCTACGCCTGCACGGAGGCCGAGACGGCCCTGGCCCTCCAGGGCCTCGGAGCCCACCCCGTCCATGCGCACGGCACGCGGGAACAACGCGCCCGCTGGCTCCCCCGAGTGGCCGACGGCACCGCGATCGCGGCCTTCGCGCTGAGCGAGCCGGGGGCGGGATCGGACGCGGCGGCGCTGGAGTTGCGGGCGGAGCCGGACGCCCCGCGGGGCGGGGGGTCACCGGCCGGCCCTGCGGTCGCCGCCGCCCCGCCGGGCGAGGGCCCACCGGCCGGACAGGCCCTCTCCGCCGCCCCCGACGGCCCCGCCCGCTGGCGTCTCACCGGCGAGAAGTGCTGGATCTCCAACGCCCCCGAGGCCGACTTCTGCACCGTCTTCGCCCGGACCACCCCGGGCGCCGGGGCCCGCGGCATCACCGCCTTCCTCGTCCCCGCCGACCGCCCGGGCCTGACCGGCCGAGGGTTCGACATGCTCTCGCCGCACCCCATAGGCGCCCTGGACTTCGACGCCGTGCCCGTGACGGCCGAGGACGTGCTCGGCGAGGCCGACCGCGGCTTCCGGGTCGCCATGGGGACGCTCAACCTGTTCCGGCCCAGCGTCGGCGCCTTCGCGGTCGGCATGGCCCAGGCCGCCCTCGACGCGACCCTCGCCCACACCGCCGGGCGGGACGCCTTCGGGGCCAAGCTGAAGGACCTGCAAGCCGTCGCGCACCAGGTCGCCGAGATGGCCCTGCGCACGGAGGCGGCCCGGCTGATGGTCCACGCGGCGGCGTCGGCCCACGACGCGGGCTCCCCGGACGTGCCCCGGTGCTCCGCCATGGCGAAACTGCTCGCCACCGAGACCGCGCAGTACGTCGTCGACGCCGCCGTCCAGTTGCACGGTGCCCGGGCCCTGCAACGCGGCCACCTGCTCGAACACCTCTACCGCGAGGTGCGCGCCCCCCGCGTCTACGAGGGGGCCAGCGAAGTGCAACGCGACATCATCGCCAAGGAGTTGTACGCCCGTCAGGAGGCCCGGTGAGCACCGAGCGCGTCAACCCGCCCGAGCTGTCCCCACCGGCCGGCTTCTCGCACGCCGTCGTGGCGTCCGGCTCGCGGGTGGTGTTCCTGGCGGGCCAGACCGCCCTCGACGCCGACGGCAAGGTGGTCGGCCGCACCCTGCTCGAGCAGTTCGAAAGGGCCCTCACCAACCTGCTGGCCGCCCTCGCGGCGGCCGGTGGCACACCCTCCGGCCTGGCGCGCGTCACCGTCTACGCCACGGATGTCGAGGCGTACCGTGCGCACGCCCCCGAACTGGGCCGCGTCTGGCGCCGACTGGCCGGCCGCGACTACCCCGCCATGGCCGTCGTCGAGGTCGTCCGGCTGTGGGACGCGGAGGCGATGGTGGAACTGGACGGCTTCGCGGTCCTGCCCTAGTCCGGCCCCCTCAGGCCGCGACGGCCAGGCCCTCGGCGCTCACCCGGCGCGGCTGCACCACGCGTCCGTCCGGCAGCAGTTCACCGGTGTCGTCGAAGACGACCGTCCCGTCGCACAGCAGGCTCCAGCCCTGCTCGGGGCGGGCCGCGACGACGTGCGCGGCGGGGGAGTCGGTCGCGGGGCACAGGGGCCGGTGGGCACACATGGCGCACCTCCACGTCGGTAGGGCCGTCCGAAGGGTTCGGAGGGCTCGTACAGACAGACCATCCTCCCGCGCCGGACTCATCGGAACGGCCCTACGGGAAGCGTGACACGCCCAGGACATTCCCAGGACGGTTCCACGACGGCCGGTGCCAACTCGCCACCGAAGGGGTGAGGGTCACGGGCGCCGGCCCGGAGGGCCGGTACGAGTGGAAGCCGCAATTCCACTCATTTCGGGAGGATCTCCATGCGTCTACGTCCCCTTCTCGGCGCGGCGGCCGGTGCCGCGCTGCTCCTGCTCGCCGGTGCCGGCGCGGCGCCCGCCACTGCGTCGGTCCTCGCCCCGACCGGCACCGTGACGGTCGACGCGGTGGGCCGGATCGCCGCCGACGGCACCGTCACCCTGTCCGGCACCTACCGCTGCGCGAGCTCCAGCGGCCCGGTCTTCGTCAGCTCCTCCATCAGGCAGGGCCTCTCCACGGCCCGTCACGGCATCGGCGGCACCCGGGCCGTGTGCGACGGAGCGGAGCACCGGTGGGTGAACACGGGCCGGGCCCTGCCCGGCGCGCTCGTGGCCGGGGCGGCCCACGTCGAGGCCACCCTGATGGAGCTGCGCACCTTCGGCGGTCTGCCGCTGCCCAGCTTCCACGCCGTCCAGGGGCAGGACATCACCCTGAGCCAGGCCTGAGCACGACGGTGAACGGTTCGGCGGGCGACCCGGGTCCGGGACGTCCGCCGATCCTGTTTAATTGCGATGTCTTTGCAACAGCCTTATGAGAGCAACAAGGGTGTGAGGTCACATGTCGACCCGTCGGATACGAGGGGCCGCCGTCACGGCGGCGCTGGCCGCGGCGGTCACCGCCTGCTCGGCCCCCAGCGGCGGCGGCTCGGGCGACGGCAAGTCCGGGGGATCCGTCGTACTCGGGGTGGCCTCCGAGCCGGACACCCTCAACCCGCTGCTCGGCTACGGCAAGGACGGGAACTCCAAGATCTTCGACGGGCTCCTCGCCCGGGACGCCGGCCTGAAGCTGAAGCCCGCTCTGGCGGCCGCACTGCCGGAGGTCACCGACGGCGGCCGCACGTACACCTTCACCCTGCGCGACGGGGTCGAGTTCAGCGACGGCGAACCGCTGACGGCCGCCGACGTCGTCTACACGTACCGGACCGCTCTCGACCCGAAGACCAACAACACCTTCAGAAGCGAGCTGGACGCCGTCAAGAAGGTCGAGGCGAGCGGCGACGACAAGGTCGTCTTCACGCTCAAGTACCCCTACGCCCCCTTCGCCGCCCGCACCGTCTGGCCCATCGTCCCCGAGCACATCGCGGGGGAGCAGGACCCCAACACCGGCTCCTTCAACACGAAGCCGGTCGGCACCGGGCCGTATGTCCTCGCCACGTGGAGCAAGGGCGAGAAACTCACCTTCAAGGCCAACCCCCGCTACTGGGGCGGCGAGCCGAAGGTGAAGTCCTTCACCATGGCGGTCATCGGCGACGACAACGTGCGCGCCACCCGCCTGCGCTCCGGCGACCTCGACGGCGCGGTCCTCCCGCCCAACCTCGCCGCCACGTTCAAGGGCGACGACGCCCGGCGCACCTACGAGGCCCGGTCCTACGACTTCCGGGCCGTCACCCTCCCCACCGCGAACAAGGTCACCGGCGACCGCGCGATCCGCCGGGCCCTCGACGCCGCCGTGGACCGCGAGGCCATGGTCGCCAAGATCCTCGACGGCGCCGGCCGCCCGGCCTACGGACCGCTGCCCGTCGACGACCCCGCCTTCGCCGAGGACATCGAGCGCACCCAGGACCTCGGCAAGGCCGGCAAGATCCTGGACGAGGCAGGCTGGAAGCCCGGCGAGGGCGGCGTCCGCACCCGGGACGGGCAGCGGGCGGCCTTCACCCTGCTCTACCCCTCCGGCGACAAGGTCCGCCAGGACCACGCCCTCGCCTACGCCTCCGACGCCAAGAAGGCCGGCATCGAGGTGAAGGTGGAGAGCGCCACCTGGGAGGTCATCGAGCCCCGCATGAAGGACACGGCCGTCCTCGCGGGCTTCGGCAGCACCGGCGACCCCGACTTCGGCCTCTACACCCTGCTGCACTCCTCCCTCGCCGGCGACGGCTTCAACAACATGGCCCGCTACGACAACCCGGCCGTGGACCGCGCCCTCGACGACGGCCGCCGCAGCCAGGACCCGGCCGAGCGCACGTCCGCCTACGACAAGCTCCAGCGCGCCCTGGTGCAGGACCCCGGCTACACCTTCCTCACCCACATCGACCACCTCTACGTGCTGGCCGACCGCTGGGAGAAGCTGAACACCCAGCTGGAGCCGCACGAGCACGGCTTCGCCAGCGGCCCCTGGTGGAACATCGAGGACTGGCAGCCGAAGAAGTGACCCGCCTCCCCTGGGGAGCGATGGCACGACTGGCGGCACGCCGGGCCCTGTTCGCCGTCCCCGTCCTGCTCGTCGTCACCTTCGGCGTGTTCGCCATCGCCGCCGCCTCCCCCTTCGACCCCGTCAAGGCCTACGCCGGCACCGCCGCGCTCGGCGCCGACCAGCAGACCCTGGACCGGCTGCGCGAGAACCTCGGTGTGGACCGGCCCTTCGCCGCCCGCTGGTGGCACTGGCTGACCTCCGCCCTCACCGGCGACCTCGGCCACTCCAGCGTCATGCGGCAGCCGGTCGCCCAGGTCATCGGCGAACGGCTCGTGTGGTCCGCGCTGCTCTGCGCGGTCGCCTTCGCCGCCGCCGTACTGGTGGGCACCGTCCTCGGCGTGCTCGCCGCCCGCCGACCCGGCTCGCTCGTCGACCGGACCGTCACCTCCCTCGCCTACACCCTGGAGGCGGCACCGGTCTTCTGGATCGCGCTGCTCGCCATCTGGCTGTTCGCCCTCCAGTGGGACCTCCTCCCGGCGGGCGGCCTGACCGACACCGGCAGCGAACAGGTCACGCCCGGCCAGGTGACGAGCCATCTCCTCCTGCCCGCCGGTGTCCTCGCCGTGTCCCAGCTGCCCTGGTTCACCCTGTACGTACGCCAGGGCGTCGGCGACGCGCTGGCGGAGGACCCCGTGCGCGGCGCCCGGGCCCGCGGCCTGAGCGAAGGCACCGTCCTGCTCGGCCACGCCCTGCGCTCCGGGCTCCTGCCGGTGCTCACGCTCATCGGCTCCCGCGTGCCCGAACTCATCACCGGCGCGCTGCTGGTGGAGAGCGTCTTCAGCTGGCCGGGCATCGCAGCCGCCACCGTCGAGGCGGCCACCGCCGTCGACTTCCCGCTGCTCGCCGCCCTGACGACCCTGGCCACCGCGGCGGTGCTCGCCGGGAACCTGCTCGCCGACCTGCTCTACGGACTGTTCGACCCGAGGGTGAAGCTCAGTGACATGTGACGCCCCGGCGCCCGCCGCCGCCCCGGAGCGGACCGAGTGGCGCACGCACGGACCCCGGCGCCGCTCCACCCGCGCCCTGCGCGTGCGCACCTCCGCCGTGCTGGTGGCCGCGACCGTCCTCGCCGTGCTGCTCGTGCCGCCGCTGGTCCAGCTCGACCAGCAGGCCGTCGACCTCGCCGCCAAACTGCAACCGCCCTCCTGGGCCCACCCGTTCGGCACCGACGACGTCGGCCGCGACCTGCTGCTGCGCTGCGTCTACGGCCTGCGCGTCTCGCTGCTCGTCGGCGTGGCGGCGGCGCTGACCGCGACCGTCGTCGGCACGGCCGTGGGCGCCGCGGCCGGGGCGCTGGGCGGCTGGGCCGACCGGGCCCTGATGCGGGTGGTCGACACGTTCTCGTCCGTGCCGCACCTGCTGCTCGGCATCTTCATCGTCGCCATGTTCCGCCCCGGAGTGTGGCCGGTGGTCATCTCGGTGGCGCTGACCCACTGGCTGTCCACCGCGAGGATCGTCCGTGCCGAGGTGCTGTCCCTGCGGTCCAGGCCCTACATCGACGCCGCCGTCTCCGGCGGGGCCTCCCGGTGGCGGGTGACCCTACGGCACCTGCTGCCGGCCGTCCTGCCCCAGGCCGCGCTCGCCGCCGTGCTCATGGTGCCGCACGCCATGTGGCACGAGTCGGCGCTGTCCTTCCTCGGGCTCGGGCTGCCCACGCACACGGCGAGCCTCGGCACCCTCATCCAGACCGCCCGCGGCTCGCTCCTCGCCGGCCAGTGGTGGCCGACGCTCTTCCCGGGTCTCTTCCTCATCGTCCCCACCCTCGCCATCGCCGGACTCGCCGGCGCCTGGCGGGAGCGGATCAACCCCCGCCACCGATCGGAGCTGATGCTGTGAGCGCCGGTATGGACTCCCTGACCCCCGTGCTGTCGGTGCGCGGCCTGTCCGTGCGGTTCCTCATGCCCGGCGGGCGCCGCGTCGCCGCCGTCACGGACGCGCGGTTCGACGTGGCGCCCGGCGAATGCCTGGCTCTGATCGGAGAGAGCGGCTGCGGCAAGTCCGTACTGGCCTCCGCCCTGCTCGGACTGCTCCCCGGCAACGCCCAGACCGCCGGTTCGGCCCTCCTCGGTGACCTCGACCTGCTCACGGCCGGTGAGCGGACCCTCGCCCGCACCGTACGAGGGCGCCTCATCGGCCTCGTACCGCAGAGCCCGGCCGCCCACCTCACCCCGGTCCGCACCGTCCGCTCCCAACTGGAGGAGACGGTCGCAGCCTTGACCGCGACCCGGGGGCGCGCCGCTCTGCGGGCCGCCGGCGAGGCCGCCGCCGAACGGGCCGCGTTCCCCGCGGACCACCTCGACCGCCACCCCCACCAGCTCTCGGGCGGTCTCGCCCAGCGCGCCGCCACCGCCCTCGCCCTGGTCGGCGACGCACCCCTGCTGCTCGCCGACGAACCCACCACCGGACTCGACCGCGACCTGGTGGACCGTACGGCCGACGAACTGCGGCGGCACGTCGACGAACCGGGCGAGGGCGGCCGCGGACGGGCCCTGCTGATGATCACCCACGATCTGGCGGCCGCCGAGCGCATCGCGGACCGGGTCGCGGTCATGTACGCCGGACGGATCGTCGAACTCGCCGACGCCGCCGCGTTCTTCGGCTCACCCGGGCCCCGCCACCCCTACAGCCGCGGCCTGCTCCAGGCCCTGCCCGACCGCGCCTTCACTCCCATCCCCGGCATGCCGCCCGAGCTCGGCGACCTCCCGGCCGGCTGCGCCTTCGCCCCCCGCTGCGACCGGGCCACCGACACCTGCGCCACCGAGCCGCCCCCCGGCACGGTCGCCTGCCACCACCCGCACGTGCCGGAGGACGTCCGTGCTTGAACTGCGCTCCATCACCGCCGGATACGTCAGGAACGCCCCGGTGGTCCGGAACGTGTCCCTGACCGTCGCGCCGGGCGAGTCCGTCGGGCTGCTCGGCCCGAGCGGCTGCGGCAAGTCCACCCTCGCGCGGGTCGCGGCCCTGCTGCACCGCCCCGACTCCGGCACCCTGCTCCTCGACGGCGAGCCCGTACGGCGCTGGCGCCACCGCGCCCCACGCGAGAAGCGCACCGCCTTCGGGGTCGTCTTCCAGCAGGCCAGACTCTCCGCGGACCCGCGGCTGCCGCTCACCGACCTGATCGCCGAGCCCCTGCGCGCCACCGGCCGCGGCGCGGACGTCCCGGGCCGGGTCGCCGAGTTGGCCCCCGTCGTCGGTCTCACTCCCGACCTGCTGACCCGGCGGCCGCACGAGGTCAGCGACGGGCAGCTGCAACGCGCCTGCCTGGCCCGGGCGTTGGTGCTGCGCCCGCGGCTGCTGGTGTGCGACGAGATGACCGCGATGCTCGACGCCTCGACGGCAGCCGCCCTGGTCGCGGCCGTCGAGGACCACCGGGCCGCGACGGGGGCCGCCCTGCTGGCCGTCGGCCACGACCGCGCCCTGCTCGGGCGCTGGTGCGACCGCACCGTCCAGTGGGACGGCCTGGCCTGAGGCGCTACTCCTGTACGTGCCGGATGGCGTCCAGCACGATGTGCGCCACATGGTCGTCGGTGAGGGTGTACCGCGTCTCGCGGGCCTGACGCCGGGCGGTGACGATCCGGGAGGTGCGCAGCACCCTCAGGTGCTGGGAGACCAGTGGCTGGCTGACGCCCAGGGCGGTCACCAGTTCATGGACGTACCTCCCGCCGCCGGACAGTTCCCGCACGATGCCCAGACGTACGGGCGAGGCCAGAGCGCGCAGCAGGTCACCGGCCGCCTGGAGGGTCGGATCCGGCTCGTCCGTCGGGGGAGAGGGCGTCGTTGTCATATGCATACATTAGCATATGACAACGATTCCCAGTTTGTTCTTCGCCCGCTGGGGGGGCGGCTGCCGTCAGTGGTCGTCCCAGTGTCCCTCGTGGGCGGCGTGCCGGTGGCCGTCGTGCACGTAGTCCGTGTGGTCGTCGTGCCGCACGGCCAGATGGCTGCAGTCGGCGCCGTGCTCGTGGTCGTGGTTCCGGTGCACCGCGTGGCCGTCGGTCGCGCACTCGTCGGTGTGGCCGTCGTGCGTCCGGTGGATGTGGCCGTCGTGGGCGTAGTCGGTGTGGTCGCCGTGGGTGAACGCGAGGTGTCCGCAGTCCTCGCCGTGGGCGTGCGCGTGGTCCTCGTGGGTGATGTGCTGGGCGGTGGTCATGGTGGAGCTCCTTGCGTGTGCTGGTGCCGGCCGTGACGGGTCGACCCGGGCCGGACATGGCGACATTAACATATAGCGATTCCTGCATGTATTGTCCGGGGACCCGCCGCGACCCGCCATCCGGGGCGGGGCGCACGGGTGAATCGCCGGTCTAGAGCACCGCCACGACCACGCAGCTGTCGCCGTACTGCCACACCGGGCCGGCCTGGGCGAAGCCGGCCTGCCGCAGGAGCTCCAGGTGGGCCGAGAGGGGGAGTTCGGCGGGGCGCGCCGTGCCGAGGGAGGCTTCGCGGCGCCGGCGCTCGGTGAGGAGGTCGGTCAGCTCCGGGTCGTCGCCGGCCGCGGCCCACCAGGAGCCCCAGTCCTCGTGAGTGAACACGCGCTGCCGGTCGGCCCGGCACCGCCCGACATGGGCGGCGATCGTCGCCGGACCCGTCTCGCCCTGGGGGAGGTGGTCACCGTTGACGAGGACGCCCCCGGGCCGCAGCAGCCCGGCGAGCTGCCGGTAGGTGGCGAGCAGGGTGTCGCTGTCCAGGTAGTGCAGGGCCGTCGTGGAGACCGCAGCGTCCAGGGGCCGGTCCAGCCCCAGGGCCCGCACCCAGCCGGGGGCACCGATCTCCGCGTCGACGTAGCGGGCCGCGTCCGGGTGGTGGGTGCGGCCCAGCTCCAGCAGGACGGGGTCCCGGTCCACGGCCACGATCTCGGCGTCCGGCAGCCGCCGGACCAGCCGGGCCGCCAGGGAGCCGGGCCCGCAGCCCAGGTCCACGACGAGGGGCGGGGCCGCACGCCCCGCCGTGACGTGCTCGACGACATCGGCGATCACCGTGAACCGCTCCTCGCGGTCGACGGCGTACCGCTGCTGCTGGAGCTCCCAGCGCTCCACCCATCGCTCCGCCGTCGCCAGACTCAGCCCCATCCGGTCGCGCCACCTCGCCGTCTCGCACTTGACTCGTTACGGCCCGAGCCTACAGGTGGAAACGGTTCCCATTATGCCTAGTTGGTGGTGTCACGGCAGTGAGGCGAGAACGGACAGCAGCCGGTCGACCTCCTCCACCGTGTTGTACACATGCAGACTCACCCGCACCGAACCGGTCTTCTCGCCCGCGTCGCCCTGGCAATGGTGGTCGGAGCGGACCATGAACCCGTGGCTGAACAGGATGAACCCCAGATCACCCGAGTCGATGGCGTGGTGCCGCAGGGTCACGATGCCCTGCCGGCGCTGCACGGTCGAGTCGGCGGTGAGACTGAGCGGACAGCCCAGGACCTCGTAGGCGTCCAGCCGGCGCAGCCCCTCGGTGAGCCGGACCGCCAGGCCGGCCGTCCAGCGCTCGATCCGGTCGACACCGGCCGCCTCCAGCCAGTCCAGGGCCGCTTCGAGCGAGGCGATGCCCACCGTGTTCGGGGTGCCGCTCCACCCGCCCGGCACGAACCGCGGCCCGCGCGCCTGCCGGGCCCAGACCGCCCCCGAGCCGGGCAGCGCCAGCGCCTTGTGACCGGAGAACACGACGAAGTCGACGTCCAGCTCCGCCACGGACACCGGCAGATGACCCACACTCTGGGCGGCGTCCAGGCAGATGACCGCGTCCGGGCCGACGGCCTCACGGATGCGGTGCACGTTCATGTCGCCGCCGTAGACATGGTGCACATGGGTGGTGGCCACGAACCGGGTGCGCGGCCCGGCCCGCTCCGCAAGCGCCCGGTGGTCGTAGTCCCCCGAGCCGCTCTGGTACGGCATCGGCACCACCCGCACGTGCACCCCCTCCCGGGCCAGCGACCGCTGCGCCTCCAGCCAGGGCACGATGTTCGCCTGATGATCGGCGTCCGGGACGACGATCTCGTCGCCGTCGCGCAGGAAGCCCGGCAGCCAGTCGCGGGCGATGGTGCGCAGTCCCTCGGTGGTGCCGCCGGTGAAGTGGACGGCGGAGCGCTCCGGCCGGTCGTCCCCGAGGAACCGGGCGACGCGCTCGCGGGTGCGCTCCACCAGCTCCGTGGTCCGGTTGGCCCAGGTGTAGGTGCCGCGCGCGGAATTGGCGTTGGAGGTGGTCAGATACGTCTGGACGGCGTCCAGGACGGCCTGCGGCTTCTGCGCCGTGGCCGCGCTGTCCAGGTACGCCAGCTCCGGATGCCCGGTGACGATGGGGAACTGGGCGCGCAGCGCCTGCTGCCACCGCTCCTGCGGCTCGCGGCCGCTCGGTGTGCTCACGCCGGTCAGTCCCGCACCAGGGGCGCGCCCGCGTCCCGCCAGGCGATGATGCCCCCGGCCAGGCTGCGCACGTCCGGGTGGCCCATCCGGGTCAGCAGCGCCGCGAACCGGGCGGACTGCTCACCGACCGGGCAGGCCAGCAGCACCGGTCGGCTCCTGCTGAACGGCAGGCCGCCCCGCACCAGTTCCGCGAACAGCTCGTCGACGATGTTGACCGAACCGTCGATGTGCAGCGCCGCGTACGCGTACGGGCTGCGCAGGTCGACCACGAGCGGCCGGTCGGTCTCGATCCAGCGCTGGGCCTCGGCCACGGTGACCGACGGTGCCCCGCCGACCTCGGCCTCGGACAGGTCGGCCGGCGAGTTCTTCCGGGGCGGCCGGCCCAGCAGATCGGGCCGCCGCTGCCGGACGTAGCTCAGATAGCTCTCCACCCGGTCGCAGACGATGAACACGGCGGTCCGCCGCTCCTGCGACTCCTCGTCCAGAGGCCGCAGATGGCGGACGGCGCCGAAGTAGGCCGCCCCTCCGGTGGGACCGCCCAGGATGCCGCAGCGGCGGTTCAGGGTCAGCATCCCCTCGATCGCCTCGTCGGCGGTGACCGACTCCATCGTGTCGTACGTCTCCGGGTCGAACAGGCCCACCTCCTGCACCTCGTCGATGGTGCGGATCCCGGGGATGAAGTCGGACTTGGCCGCCACGAGACCGACGACCCGCACGGAGGGGTCCTCCTCCCGCAGTGCGCGGGCGACGCCCGTGGAGGACCCTGCCGTGCCCACACAGGCGACGAACCAGTCCGGGACCCGGCCGTCCAGGTCCTTGACGATCTCCGGCCCGGTGCCGGTGAGATGGGCCTCGGTGTTGCGCGGGTTGAAGTACTGGTCGGTGTGCAGATAGGCGCTGCCCGAGGCGGCGAGCGTGCGGTGGAACAGGGTCAGCGGATCGTCCGTGGCGGTCGGGTCCAGGCACTCGCTCTGCCCCGGCAGCTCCTCGATCTCCGCGCCGAGCAGCAGCAGGAGGTCCTTGATCTCCGGCACCCGCATCCGGTTGGTGACGCTCTTGAAGCCCAGGCCGTGCATGCCCGCGATGACCGCGAGGGCCTTGGCCGTGTTGCCGCTGGACAACTCGACCACCTGGCTGCCGTGTCGGACCGCCTCGGTCAGCAGAGGTCCCGCCATGCTCCAGGCGGCCCGGTCCTTGACCGAGCCGAAGGGGTTGAGCATTTCGAGCTTCGCGTACAGATCGATGGTGCGCAGGCCGTGCACCGCCGGGTCTATCCGCACCAGAGGGGTGTTGCCTATCGCCTCGGTGATGCTGTCGTACCTCACTGAGCTCCCCTCGCGGGCGTGATCGGCCAGAACTGGTCGTCGAGGCACCAGCGCCAGGCGTCACCGTCCTGCCAGGCGGCGACCTTGCCGGCTGCGGGCTGGTGCTGGGCGCGGGTGGCGTGGAAGTCCATGGCGTAGCCGGCGGTGTTGGCGAAGGCCAGCAGGTCGCCGGGTTCCGGGCGGCGCGGCAGGAACACCGTGCGCCGGGTGATCAGGTCGGTCTCCAGACAGAGGCTGCCGAAGAGGTGCACGGCGACAGGCCCGTCCCCCGGCCCGGCTCCGCCCCGGGGGACGACCACGGGGTCCATGAGCACTCCGTGGTCCTCCAGCGCGATGTCGTCGGCCTTCGCGGCCAGCCGCACGAGCAGTTCCCCGCCGCCCTCCTGGGGGCGGACCTCCAGGACACGCGCGAGCGTGAGTCCGCACTGGTCGAGCAGCGCCCGGCCGGGCTCGGTGTACAGGTCGTACAGGTGCTCCAGCAGCAGCGCGGCGAGCGGGCGCCCGCCCAGCGAGGCGGCGGGCTGGGCCAGCAGCTCGTCCAGGTAGGCGGCGCCGGCCACGGGCCGGTGGGCGGGGTACAGGCCGAGCGTGCCGCGCAGGGTGCCGGACTCGTTGCGCAGCCCGTAGCCGTGCCCGCCCCACGTCAGGGGCGGACGCCGGCCGAGGACGGCCGCGGTCAGCGCGGTCGTGTACGCCTCCCACTGCTCGCGCTCGGCCAGATAGCCGATGCCGAAGCCGCCGCCGATGTCCACGGCCCGCGGCCGCAGCCCCCGGCTCCGGCACAACTCCAGCGCGGCCAGGCTCCCTTCGAGGGCGGTCGCCTTCTCCGCGACGCTCGTCGTGTCCAGATGGAAGGCCACGCCCTCCAGGTCGACCGCGTCGGCATGCCGCTCGACCGCCTCCAGCAGCAGCTCCAACTCCCTTACGGGCGTGCCGAAACGGCTCCGCCGGCTCAGCACCTTCACCCCCGACGTCTCGAAGCCGGACAACCGCAGCAGCACCCGCACCGGGGCGAGCGTGTGCTTGCGCACCAGGGCGGCGAGCTGGTCCAGTTCGGCGACGGCATCCACGCTGACCGTGACACCCGTGCGGGCCGCCAGCCAGAGGAACTCGGGGTTCTTCGGCCCCGTGGCCGTGATCCGGCCGGCCTCGAACCCGGCACCCAGCGCATGCTGCAACTCGCCCAGTGACGCGACGTCCACGCCCGCGTCCGTCGCGGCGAGCCGTCGCAGCAGCGCGCTGGACCGGTTGGCCTTGTGGGCGTAGAAGACCTGGCCCGACAGGTGGTGCGAGCGGTACACCGACCGGAACCGCTCCAGGTTCTCGGCGATCTGGTCCGGCACCACGACGTGCAGGGGTGAGCCGAGTGCGTCGACGATCGAGTGCAGCGTGCCGTGCGCCGCGACGAGCGACCTCAGCCGTGGCTCCAGCCGCGGTTCGAGGTACAAGGGCCGGCCGTCCATGCGCGCTCCCCCTCCTGAGGCCGCCGCACCCGTCATCCGGGCACGTCGGACACTCCCCGCGTATCGCCGTATAGCCCATATCCATTCTTCGGTCGCTTTACGCCCTGTAAGGCCAGGGCCCGGACCTTGGCCGGTGTGAAGCGGATCACGGGCCGGGCCGCGGCGCGCGCCGGGCGCGAGGCGGCGGCATCCGCGGTCCGCGGCTCGACACGGGCACGCCCCGTACGCCACGCATGCTCCTGACGCCCCGGGGGTACCCCGGCCGCAGACCGGCACCGACCCGTCCGAGGAGGGACGTGGACTGGCACCCGCTGCGGCTCACCACCCCCGTCAAGCAGCACGTCTTCGGCGGCCGGGCCATCGCCGAGCGGCTGGGCCGCGGCGGCCTGCCCGACGGGCCGGTCGCCGAGACATGGGAGGTCAGCGACGTCGAGGGCGATGCCTCGACCGTCCTGGACGGCCCCCTCGCCGGGCGCACCCTGCGGCAGATCACGGCCGAGCACCCGGACGAACTGCTGGGCCCCCGCCTCCCGTCGGGCCCCCGTTTCCCCCTGCTCACCAAGTTCATCGACGGCCGGGGCGCCCTCCCCGTCCATCTGCACGCCGACGACGCCACCGCCCGCCGTCTGGAGGGCGAACCCAACGGCAAGACGGAGGCCTGGCACGTCCTGGACGCCGCACCGGGCGCCACCGCCCTGGTCGGCGTGCAGGACGGCGTGGACCGCGACACCCTGCACCGGGCGCTGCTGGCACAGGACTTCGACGCGGTCATGCGCCGCCTGCCGGTCCGCGCGGGGCAGACCGTCTACGTCCCCGGCGGCACCCTGCACAGCTTCGGCCCGGACACCCTCGTCCACGAGATCGAGCAGACGTCCGACATCCAGCAGCACGCCATGCGCCGCCGCATGGAGGACGGCTCGCCCGTCCCCGACCACGAGTGGCACGCGGGCCTCGGCCGTCTGCTCGACGAGTGGCGACCAGACCCCCGGCCCGAGTTCCACCCCGGCCTGAGCGTTCCCGCGGGCGACGGCATCGTACGCACCGTGCTCTGCGCCGGACCGCACTTCGCCCTCGAACGCTGGACCGCCGGCCCGGCGACGCCCCTGTCGTACCGCTTCTCGACCGTGCGGATCCTCACCAACGCCGGCGCCCCCGTCACCGTCACCGCCGGCCCCTGGACCGGCCCGCTGGACCGCGCCCGCACCCTCCTCCTCCCCGCCGCCCTCGGCGAGGTCCGCGTCCAGGGCCCCGCCGACCTGCTGATCGGCTACGTCCCCGACCTGGAGCACGACATCCGCGGCCCTCTCCTCGCCGCGGGCCACGGCCCGGCCGCCGTCGCCGCCCTCGGTGAGGGGCTCGAACCGCAGTGACGGACCGGTGACATCCGGGACGGATCCGTAGCAGGCCCGCAGGGCAACGCATACGGCCGGTGGCGGGTCGTACACAGGGCAAGGGCACAAGCCCGAGCACTCGACCGGGGAAACCGGGGGAAAACAATGGGGGAGACCATGAAGATCCGTACGCGAGGAACGCGCCAGACCCGAGGCATCCGCACCACCGTGGCCGCGCTGGCGGCCGTCGCCGGGGTCGCCGCGGCCGCCGTCCCGGCCGTCGCCGCCACCACGCCGGCCTCCGGCAGCCCCCGGTTCCTGGAGCCGGCCGACCTGCCGCCGCACCCGACGTCGCCCTGGTACGCCGGTCCGGTCACCGCCGGTCAGCCCGACCCGCTGCCGATCTGCGTGGGTGACGCACTGCCGTCCATCACCACGCACCGGGACTACTGGACCGAGTACGACACCAGCGCCCAGCAGATCACGGTCGTGGAGCGCAGCGAGCAGCGGGCGAAGGACTTCGCGGCGCTGCTGCGCAAGGACCTCGCCGGCTGTGCGAAGAAGCTGATGCAGCAGGACCCGGACATCACGGCGACGCAGAAGTACTACGGCAAGCTGAACGTCGAGGAGGGCGCCGACGTCTACGGCATCCACACCGCCTCCGCCTGGGGCTCCTCCGACATCGGCCTCTTCTCGGTCGGCCGCGACGGCACGACCGTCACGGTCGTCCGCTGGAGCCAGATGGGCACCTTCCAGCACGCGCAGGTCGCGGACTTCAAGGCCACGACCGTCACGGCGGTGAACGAGCTGTACTGAGGGCTCAGCCCCCGGGTGACTCCGTGGGGGCGTCGTACACGAGGAGCCCGTCGTCGCGCAGACGGGCTCCCGGTGTCGGCGCATGGGCGCTCAGCCGGCCGTCGTGCATGAGGTGGTGGGCCGGCACGCCACGGGCCAGCACCGCGAAGTCGGCGATCAGCCGGCGGTGGCAGCGCCACCAGACCGCCTCGCTGCACATCACGGCCGTGCGGGCGCCCGCCACCTCGTCCAGCAGGCGGTCCATCGCGGAGACGAACTCGGGGGAACGGGTGTGGGCGGCGTAGCCGCGGAAGGACGCGTTGCGCCACACCACGTCCGGACTGTCCGCGGGCAGGGGGCGGAACCCGCCGAGCGCGGGTTCCCACCGGTAGCCGATTCCGGCGTCCGGCAGCCACTCGGCGAGCCGCTCCCGCAACAGGTCGGGGTCCCGGCGGCTGCCGGGAGCGGTCCGCACGTCGACGACGGCCGCCACCCCGGCACCGCGCAGCAGCTCGCCGATCCGGTCCCGGCCGGCGGTGCTGTGACCGAAGGTCAGCAGGTGCGCGTCCACAGGGGCGGACTTTCCCGTTCCGGCGGGCTCACACCTGCGGACGCGCTCCCGGTCAGATGTCCCGGAACGTCTCGATCTGCGCCCCGATCGAGTTCAGCCGCTCCGCCAGGTCCTCGTACCCCCGGTTGATGACGTACACGTTGCGCAGCACCGACGTGCCCTCGGCGGCCATCATCGCCAGCAGGACGACCACCGCGGGGCGCAGGGCCGGCGGGCACATCATCTCGGCGGCGCGCCAGCGGGTCGGGCCCTCCACCAGGACGCGGTGGGGGTCGAGGAGCTGGAGGCGGCCGCCGAGGCGGTTCAGGTCGGTCAGGTAGATCGCGCGGTTGTCGTAGACCCAGTCGTGGATGAGGGTCTGGCCCTGGGCGACCGCCGCGATGGCCGCGAAGAAGGGGACGTTGTCGATGTTCAGGCCGGGGAACGGCATGGGGTGGATCTTGTCGATCGGCGCTTCCAGCTTGGAGGGCCGGACGGTCAGGTCCACCAGCCGGGTCCGGCCGTTGTCGGCGAAGTACTCGGGCGTGCGGTCGTGGTCGAGGCCCATCTCCTCCAGCACCGCCAGCTCGATCTCCAGGAACTCGATCGGCACCCGGCGCACCGTCAGCTCCGACTCGGTGACCACGGCCGCCGCGACCAGGCTCATCGCCTCGACCGGGTCCTCGGAGGGGGAGTAGTCCACGTCGACGTCGATGGTCGGCACGCCGTGCACGGTGAGCGTGGTGGTGCCGATGCCGTCGACCTTGACACCGAGCGCCTCCAGGAAGAAACACAGGTCCTGGACCATGTAGTTGGACGAGGCGTTGCGGATGACGGTGATGCCGTCGTGCCGGGCGGCCGCGAGCAGCGCGTTCTCCGTCACCGTGTCGCCGCGCTCGGTCAGGACGATCGGGCGGTCGGGGCCGACCGCACGGTCGACCCGGGCGTGGTACTGGCCCTCGGTGGCGGCGATGTCCAGGCCGAAGCGGCGCAGCGCGATCATGTGCGGCTCGACCGTGCGCGTACCGAGGTCGCAGCCGCCGGCGTACGGCAGCTTGAAGTGGTCCAGGCGGTGCAGCAGCGGGCCGAGGAACATGATGATGGAGCGGGTGCGGCGGGCCGCGTCCGCGTCGATCGCCGCCAGGTCCAGCTCGGCGGACGGCACGATCTCCAGGTCGACGCCGTCGTTGATCCACCGGGTGCGCACGCCGATGGAGCCCAGCACCTCCAGGAGGCGGTACACCTCCTCGATGCGGGCGACGCGGCGCAGCACCGTGCGCCCCTCGTTGAGCAGGGAGGCGCACAGCAGCGCCACGCACGCGTTCTTGCTCGTCTTCACGTCGATGGCACCCGACAGCCGGCGCCCGCCGACCACCCGCAGATGCATCGGACCGGCGTAGCCGAGCGACACGATCTCGCTGTCGAGAGCCTCCCCGATGCGCGCGATCATCTCAAGGCTGATGTTCTGGTTGCCGCGCTCGATCCGGTTGACGGCGCTCTGGCTGGTGCCGAGCGCCTCGGCAAGCTGCGCCTGCGTCCAGCCACGGTGCTGCCGGGCGTCACGGATGAGCTTGCCGATGCGTACGAGGTAGTCGTCTGCCATGAGGCTGAGGTTATCTCAGATATGAGATGACGCCCGAACGGGGGGTCCGAACGGGTGACGGGCCGTCAATCCCGCCCGGAGTCCTCAGTGTCGGCTCGTCCGCGTGGTACGCCGCCACCCGAAAGGTCCGGGAAGGTCCATGGATGTCGTACGACGTCCCGTGCTGCTGCGGGTGTAGCGGGGGCCGTTCTTTCCGCCGCCGGTGGTGATGGACCAGGAGCGCTTGTTGATGTTCAGGCGCACCCCCGGAAGGATCCGGAAACTCTTGCGGAACGTGAGCGGCATGCCTGTCTCCTCCTCCGTTGTGCGTGCATACGCGGTTCGGATACCTGGTTCGGATACCCGGGAAAAGGGCGCGCATGACCGCGGGTGGGTGCCGGGGCATGACCATCCGGCGCTCGTGTACTAGAGTTATCTCGACATCGAGATATCTGCCGAGAGAGCACCGCAGCCGCACCCGCCATCGAATCCGGCGGTAAGGATTACCTAACTTAGCCTTACCTTAGCGGATCGGCCGAGATGCCGTGGCGGCAGGATCGTGGTGGTACGCGCACATCAATGAAGGAGACTGTCGTGTCGGCGAACAGCTTCGACGCCCGCAGCACGCTGCAGGTGGGCGACGAGTCGTACGAGATCTTCCGGCTGGACAAGGTGGAGGGCTCGGCTCGCCTGCCCTACAGCCTCAAGGTCCTGCTGGAGAACCTGCTCCGCACGGAGGACGGCGCGAACATCACCGCCGACCACATCCGTGCCCTCGGCGGATGGGACTCGCAGGCCCAGCCCAGCCAGGAGATCCAGTTCACGCCAGCCCGCGTGATCATGCAGGACTTCACCGGCGTTCCCTGTGTCGTGGACCTCGCGACCATGCGTGAGGCCGTGAAGGAGCTGGGCGGCGACCCGGCGAAGATCAACCCCCTCGCCCCGGCCGAGCTGGTCATCGACCACTCCGTCATCGCCGACAAGTTCGGCACCAACGACGCCTTCAAGCAGAACGTCGACCTGGAGTACGGCCGCAACAAGGAGCGCTACCAGTTCCTGCGCTGGGGCCAGACCGCCTTCGACGAGTTCAAGGTCGTCCCGCCCGGCACCGGCATCGTCCACCAGGTCAACATCGAGCACCTGGCCCGTGTCGTGATGGTCCGCGAGGGCAAGGCCTACCCGGACACCCTGGTCGGCACCGACTCGCACACCACCATGGTCAACGGCCTCGGCGTGCTCGGCTGGGGCGTCGGCGGCATCGAGGCCGAGGCCGCCATGCTCGGCCAGCCGGTCTCCATGCTGATCCCGCGCGTCGTCGGCTTCAAGCTCACCGGCGAGCTCCAGGCGGGCACCACCGCCACGGACCTCGTGCTGACCATCACCGAGATGCTGCGCAAGCACGGCGTCGTCGGCAAGTTCGTCGAGTTCTACGGCGAGGGCGTCGCCGCCACCTCGCTGGCGAACCGCGCCACCATCGGCAACATGTCGCCGGAGTTCGGCTCCACCGCCGCGATCTTCCCGATCGACGACGAAACGATCAACTACATGCGGCTCACCGGCCGCAGCGAGCAGCAGCTCGCCCTGGTCGAGGCGTACGCCAAGGAGCAGGGCCTCTGGCTCGACCCGGCCGCCGAGCCCGACTTCTCCGAGAAGCTGGAGCTCGACCTCGCCACGGTCGTCCCGTCCATCGCCGGCCCGAAGCGCCCGCAGGACCGCATCGTCCTCGCGAACGCCGCCGAGCAGTTCAAGCAGGACGTCCGGAACTACGTCAACGACGAGTACGAGGCCAGCAAGGAGTCCTTCCCGGGCTCCGACGCGCCCTCGACGATCCCGAACGGCGCCCCGTCCAACCCGGTCACCGTGACCGCCCCCGACGGCACGTCCTACGAGATCGACCACGGCGCGGTGACGGTCGCGGCCATCACCTCCTGCACCAACACCTCCAACCCGTACGTCATGGTCGCCGCCGCGCTGGTGGCCAAGAAGGCGGTGGAGAAGGGCCTGACCCGCAAGCCGTGGGTCAAGACCACCCTCGCGCCCGGCTCCAAGGTCGTCACCGACTACTTCGAGAAGGCGGGCCTGACCCCCTACCTCGACAAGGTCGGCTTCAACCTCGTCGGCTACGGCTGCACCACCTGCATCGGCAACTCCGGCCCGCTGCCGGAGGAGGTCTCCAAGGCCGTCAACGACCACGACCTCGCGGTCACCTCGGTCCTCTCCGGCAACCGGAACTTCGAGGGCCGCATCAACCCCGACGTCAAGATGAACTACCTGGCGTCCCCGCCGCTGGTCGTGGCCTACGCGCTCGCCGGCTCCATGAAGGTCGACATCACCCGGGACGCCCTGGGCACCGACCAGGACGGCAACCCGGTCTTCCTGAAGGACATCTGGCCCTCCGAGGCCGAGGTGAACGACGTCGTCGCCAACGCCATCGGCGAGGACATGTTCTCCAAGTCCTACAGCGACGTCTTCGCGGGCGACGCCCAGTGGCAGGCGCTGCCGATCCCGACCGGCAACACCTTCGAGTGGGACGCCGAGTCGACCTACGTCCGCAAGCCTCCGTACTTCGAGGGCATGGCCCACGAGCCGGCCCCGGTCGAGAACATCTCCGGCGCCCGGGTGCTCGCCAAGCTGGGCGACTCGGTCACCACCGACCACATCTCCCCGGCCGGCGCCATCAAGGCCGACACCCCGGCGGGCAAGTACCTCACCGAGCACGGTGTGGAGCGTCGTGACTTCAACTCCTACGGCTCCCGCCGTGGCAACCACGAGGTCATGATCCGCGGTACGTTCGCCAACATCCGCCTGCGCAACCAGATCGCGCCGGGCACCGAGGGCGGCTACACCCGCGACTTCACCCAGGCCGACGCCCCGGTGTCGTTCATCTACGACGCCTCGCAGAACTACCAGGCCGCCGGCATCCCGCTGGTCGTCCTGGCCGGCAAGGAGTACGGCTCCGGCTCGTCCCGCGACTGGGCCGCCAAGGGCACCGCGCTCCTCGGCGTCAAGGCCGTCATCGCCGAGTCCTACGAGCGCATCCACCGCTCGAACCTCATCGGCATGGGCGTGCTGCCGCTGCAGTTCCCGGAGGGCCAGTCGGCGGCGTCCCTCGGCCTCACCGGCGAGGAGACCTTCGACTTCACCGGCGTCGAGGAGCTCAACAACGGCACCACCCCGCGCACGGTGAAGGTCACCACCGACACCGGTGTCGAGTTCGACGCGGTCGTCCGCATCGACACCCCCGGCGAGGCGGACTACTACCGCAACGGCGGCATCATGCAGTACGTGCTGCGCAGCCTGATCCGCAAGTAAGCGGACCGCTACGGCAGTTCGAGGGCCGCGTTCCCGGGTGACGGGGGCGCGGCCCGCGCCGTTCCCGCGGCGCGGGCGCGGCGCCCGCGGATCACTCGCCGCGGTACTTCGCCGCCGCGGCCTGGGCGAGGTCCTGCGACTTGTCCAGGGCCGTGTCCACCGACTGCCGCCCGGCGATGGCCGCGGCGATCTGCTCCGAGACCGCCGTCCCCAGCACGGCGAACTCGGGGATGCTCAGGAAGCCGATGCCGTCGTAGGGGCGGGGACCGACGCCGGGATCCTTCGGGTCGGCGGAGTCCGTCGCCGCCGTGTACTCCTGCCGGTACCAGGCGCCGGCCGCCTGCTGGTACTCCGGCTTCTCGTAGAGCGACTTGCGGTTCCCGGCGGGAGCCGAGGTCCAGCCCACCTCCCGGCCGACCAGCTCCTGGAACTCCTTGGAGGAGGCCCAGGAGATGAACTCCCAGGCGGCGTCCTTGTTCTCGGCCGCCTGCTGGATGCCCCACGCCCAGGTCCACAGCCAGCCGGCCTTCTCGGTCCTCTCGTGCGGGGCCGGGACGTAGCCGACCTT
Organism: Streptomyces sp. SID5643; assembly: GCF_009872555.1. Lineage (NCBI taxonomy): Bacteria > Bacillati > Actinomycetota > Actinomycetes > Kitasatosporales > Streptomycetaceae > Streptomyces > Streptomyces sp. SID5643. Next base: position 26,161 of record NZ_WWIC01000295.1, on the reverse strand, counting down.
GCCCTTGACCGCGGAACTGTCGGCCTCGACCGACGAGGCCAGCGACGTGGCGTCGTACATCATGGCGCACTTGCCCTGGACGAAACGGTCCAGGATCTCCAGCACACCCATCCGCTCGGCGCCGGGCTGGCCGTGGGAGCGGAGCAGGCCGACGTAGAACCCGACCGCCTTCCGGAACTCCGGTGAGGTCAGGCGGGCGTTCCATTCCATGTCGTACCAGTGGCCGCCGAAGGTGTTGACGACCGTGTTGATCGGGGCGAGGTTCTGGCCCCAGCCGGGCAGGCCGCGCAGGCAGATACCGCTCGCGCCGTCGGTTCCGTCGACCCGGGCGGCGAGGTCGGCGACCTGCTGCCAGGTCGGGTTCGGCGGCATCGTCAGCCCGTCCTTGCGGAACAGGTCCTTGCGGTACATGAGAAAGGAGCCCTCGCCGTAGAAGGGCTCGGCGTAGAGCTTGCCGTCCTTGCCGGTCAGCGAGGACGCCAGGTTCGGGAAGACGTCGTCCTGGTCGAAGTCCTCGTCGGCCTTCACATAGGAGTCCAGCGGGGCGAGCCAGCCGTTGTCCGCGTAGATCGGCACCTCGTACGCGCTGACGCTCGCCACGTCGTGGGTGCCGGCCTGAGTCGCGAACTCCCGGTTCATCTCCTCCCGCGCCTCGTTCTCCGGCAGCAGCGTGTAGTCGACGGTGATGCCGGTCTCCGCCGTGAAGTGCTTCTTGGTGAGCTTCTTCAGGGTCTGGACCTGAGGCACGTCCGTCGCGAGCACGCTGAGGCCGGCCTGCTCCTCGCCCGCGGGCAGATCGGCGTCACCGCATCCGGCGAGGACCAGACCGGCGGCGACCGCGCCGGCCACGGCCGTCTGGGTGAGGCGACTGCGTTTCATGACATCTCGGCCCATACCCGCCTTTGCCGCTTATTAGACATTTCGTAAGAAACGTATCAAGAGGACGAAACTCCGGTCTCTCGCGATCATGGTCGGCCGCGTCTGGCCTGGGCGCGTCTGGACAGCGCGTCGGCCGCTACGGCGGCCAGCAGCACCCCGCCGGTGATCATGAACTGCACGGCGTCCTGGACCCCCAGCAGCCCCATGCCCGAGGCGATCGACTGGATCACCACCACACCGAGCAGCACCGACCAGGGCGAGCCCCGCCCGCCGAACAGAGACGTGCCGCCGATGACGGCCGCCGCGATCGCGTTGATCAGCAGCATCCCGGAACCGGCGGCGCGCGCCGTCGTGGGGCTTGCCGAGGTCAGCCCCGACGCCACGAACAGGCCGCCGACCGCCGCCAGCGTCCCCGACACCATGAACATCGCGACCCGCACCCGCTCCACCCCGATGCCGGCCCGGCGCGCCGCCTCGACCCCGCCGCCGAGCGCGTACACCCGCCGCCCGTAGCGGGTGCGGCGCAGCACGTAGTCCGAGACGACCAGGACCGCCAGGAAGATCAGCAGGGCGAGCGGCAGCCCCTGGAACCGGTTGAGGGTGACGGCCGCCGCGAAGGCCACCACCGCCAGGAGCCCCGAGCGCAGCCAGATCTCGCCCTCCCGCCGGTAGGGCATCCCGGCCGCCCGGTGACGGCTCCGGCGGCGGCGGGCGGCCAGGACGTACCCGGCCGTGCCGAGCGCGGCGACCGCGTACGCCGCCAGGTCGTCGCCGAAGTGGTGGCTGGTCAGCGAGGCGACCAGGCCCTCCTCGTCGATGTTGATCGTGCCGCTGGCCCCCAGCAGGTAGAGCGTCAGGCCGTTCCAGATCAGCAGCCCGGCCAGCGTCACCACGAACGCCGGCACGCCGAGCCAGGCGTGGAAGACCCCGTGGAAGGCACCCACGGCCGTTCCCGCTGCCACCGCCACGATCACCGCCAGCCACTCCGGCACCCCGTGGTTCACGTTCAGCACGGCGAACGCCGCCCCCGCCAGGCCGCTGACCGACCCGACCGACAGATCGATCTCCCGGATCAGCAGGACGAAGACGATGCCGACGGCGACCAGCCCGGTCCCGACGATGTCCACGCTCAGGTTGGACAGGTTGCGCGGCGAGAGGAACTTGTCGTCCAGCCCCTGGAAGACGATCCAGATCACGATGAGCCCGGCGATGACCAGGAGCGGCCCCCGCTCCCCGTCGCGCACGCCGGCTCGGACGTCCAGGGCGTAGTCCCGCAGGTTGTCCTGCCAGCCACGGGTGCGCCGCTCGCCGCCGGCGGTGACCGGTCCGGCGCTGCCCGGCCCGGCCGGCCCGCCGTCCCGGTGCGCCCGGCTCACGGCCACGCCTCCTCGTCGCCCTTCGAACGGTGGGCCACGGCGTTGTCCGCCGCCCCCGTGACGGACGAGATGATCTGCTCCTGGGTCACCGTGCTCACGTCGAACAGTCCGTTGTTGCGACCCAGTCGCAGCACGGCGACCCGGTCCGCGACGGCCTTGATGTCGCCCATGTTGTGACTGATGAGGATGATCGCCATACCGCGGTCGCGCACCTCCTCGATGAGGTCGAGCAGATGGCTGGTCTGCTCCACGCCCAGGGCGGCGGTGGGCTCGTCGAGCAGCAGCACCTTGGGCGCGCCCATCAGCGAGCGGGAGATCGCCACGGCCTGCCGCTGCCCGGCCGACAGCGCGGCGACCGGCACCCGCACGTCGGGGATGCGGATCGACAGGGTGCGCATCAGATCACGGGCCCGGCGCTCCATCTCCACCTCGTCGAGGACGCCCACCCGGTCGATCTCGCGACCGAGGAAGAGATTGCCGACGACGTCCAGGTTGTCGCACATGGCGAGGTCCTGGTACACGGTCGCGATGCCGAGCGCGTGGGCGTCGTGCGGGCGTTTGATCTGCACGAGGCGCCCCTCCCACTCGATGACGCCCCGGTCGGCGGGGCTGACCCCGGAGATCACCTTGACCAGCGTGGACTTGCCCGCTCCGTTGTCACCCGCCAGGGCCACGACCTCACCGGCCCGGACCTGCAGGTCGACGTCGACGAGCGCCTGCACGCCGCCGAACCGCTTGGTGATGCCGCGCAACGCCAGTACGGGGGGATGTGCCACGGGGAACCACCTCGCTCACCGGGTGAGCCCGGCCCGTGCGCAGGCCGGGCGGAGCTCCGGGGTGCAGATCTGGTCGATCGTGTAGACGCCGTCCCGGACGAGCGTCCGGCCGATCGTCTCGCGGGTCACGGCGATCGGGTCGAGCAGCACCGCCGGGACGTCCTCGGTCGTGGGACTGTCCACCTGCGCCGTGACCAGGGCGTCGACGTCGTTGCCGCGCGCCAGGGCGACGGCCATCGCGGCGGCCGCCTCCGTCTCCTGCCGGAACGGCTTGTAGACGGTCATGTACTGCTCGCCCTTGACGATGCGCTGCACCGCGTCGAGGTCGGCGTCCTGCCCGGTGACCGGGGGCAGCGGCCTGACGCGGGCGCTCTTCAGCGCCGAGACGACCCCGGCCGCGATCGAGTCGTTGGCGGCGAGCACCCCGTCGATCCGGCTCGGGCCGAGGTCGCTGATCGCGGCGGACATGTGGTCGTGCGCGTTCTCCGTACGCCACCCGATGGTGTTGTACGACTTCAGGATCCGCACCTCGTTCCGGAGAACGGCCAGGGCCCCGCCCTCGTACCAGGCGGCGTTGGGACTGGAGGGGTCACCGTTCACCATGACCACACCGCCGCCGTCGGCTCTGGCACCCATGCCGTCCAGGAGCGCCTGGCCCTGGAGTCTGCCGACCCGGTCACCGTCGAAAGTGACGAAGCCCGCGATCGGGCCCTCGGCGAGCCGGTCGTAGGCGACGACCGGGATGCCCTCGCGCTGCGCTGCGCGCACCGAGGAGCGCAGGGCTTTGGGGTCGACGACGTCCAGGATCAGGGCCGAGGCCCCCCGGGTGATCATGGAGTTCATCTGCTGCCGCTGGCTCGCCGCGTCGTTCTCGGCGTTGGCGTACACGAGCGTGCAGTCGGGGCACAGCTCCTTGACCCGCTTCTCGATCAGGGGCCTGTCGGACTTCTCCCAGCGGGGCACGGCCCGGCTCGGCAGCAGCAGCCCGATGGTCAGCCCGCCCTCGCCGTCCTCGCCGCTGTCGGTGCACGCGGCGAGGGACACGACCAGGAGGAGCGCCAGCAGCCCGGCGGCTCCGCGCAGACCGAGGCCACGCATCAGGGACCTCCCTCGGGGGGCCGGCTCCGGTGCGGGGGCGGGTCCGCGACCCCGTCGCCGATGTCCTCCATGGCCCGGTCGAGGCCCACGGTCTGCTCGCCGCTGCGGCGTGCCGCCCGCTCGCCCTTGCGGCCTGCCGTCGGCTCGTCGTGGCGGCCTGTGACGTGGTCGTCGAGGCGGTCATGGGCGCGGTCGCTGTCGTTGCCGCGCTCCGTGCCCTCGTCGTCGTCGCGGTCCCCGGCCCGGTCCACGTGGCGGTCGGCGGCCCGGTCCACGTGGCGGTCCGCGGCGCGGTGGTCGTGGCCGTCCGCCGCCTTGTCGTCGTGGCCGTCCGCCGCCGGGTCGTCGTGGCCGTCCGCCGTGCGGTCCTCGCCACGGTGCCGGCTCTGGTCGCGCGACCTGCGGCGGTCGCGGTCCCGGCCCCGGCTCCGGCCCAGGCCCCAGCTGCGGTCCCGGCCCAGGCCCCAGCCGCGGCCCGGCTTCCGCTCCTCCTCCGGCTCGGCCTCCGGTTCCTCGTCCGGCTCCGTGCCGCGGTCCGTGTCCCCTTCCGGACGGGTGACGACGATCTCGCTCCAGACCTGCTTGCCGCCGCCCACCGGCACCGATCCCCAGGCCGCCGACACGGCCTCGACCAGGAAGAGCCCCCGGCCGCCCGTGGACTCCCAGTCGACGACCACCGGCTTGGCCGGCGCCCGGGGCGAGGAGTCGCTCACGGTCACCCGCAGCCGGTCCGCCGCCAGGGTCAGCTCCACCCGGACCGCGCCCTGGGTGTGCACCAGCGCGTTGGTGACCAGCTCCGACACCACCAGCAGGATGGTGTCGGCCTCGGCTGCGATGCCCCACGAACGCAGCGTGCGCGCACTGAACCGGCGGGCGTGCATCACCGCGTCCGGCAGCCGCCACACCACCCAGCCCGCCCGCACGGGCCGTATCCGCATCCCCTCGTAGCGCAGCAGCAGCACCGCCACGTCGTCCTCACGGCGTCCGGTCTCGCCGAGCAACTCGTCCGCCATCCGCCCCGGGTCGGCGGGATCGGCCGCGGCGAGTGCCTGGCGTACCAGCCGCATCCCCTCGTCCACCTGGAGATCAGCCGACTCGACCAGGCCGTCGGTGACCAGCGCGAGCACCGAGCCCGGGGCGAGCGCGAGGGCGGTGAGGGGGAATTCGGCGTCCGCGAGGACGCCCAGCGGGAGCCCGCCCTCGACCGCGATCTCCGCGGTGCCGCCGTCGGGATGCCGCACGAGGGGCGCCAGATGCCCGGCCCGCACGAACAGCGCGTTGCCCTCCTCCATGTCCAATTCGACATAGCAACAGGTGGCGAACAGGTCCGTCTCCATGCCGACGAGCAGCCGGTTGGCGTGCGCGACGACCACGTCCGGCGGATGCCCCTCCACGGCGTAGGCCCGGACCGCCGTACGCATCTGGCCCATGATCGTCGCGGCCCCGGCACTGTGCCCCTGCACGTCCCCGATGACCAGCGCCACCTTGCTCTCCGACAGCGCGATCACGTCGTACCAGTCGCCGCCCACCTGGAGACCGCGCCGGGCGGGCAGATAGCGGGCCACGGCGGTGCCCCCGGGCAGCTTGGGCAACCGGCGCGGCAGCAGGCTGCGCTGGAGCATCGTCGCGAGTTCCTGCTCGGCGTCGTAGGCGTGGGCGCGCTTGAGGGCCTGCCCGACCAGGCCCGCGGTGGCGGTCAGCAGGGCCCGCTCCTCGGGGGCGAACTCGTGCGGGGTGTCCCAGCCGACCAGGCAGACCCCGGCCACGCCGTTCTTGGCCGGCAGCGGCAGCACCGCGAGCCCGCCCGGCCCGATCCCGGCGAGCCCCGGTTCCAGCACGGATCCGACCGGCCACAGACTCACCCGGCCGTCCCGCAGCGCCGCCTGGAGCGTGGGCAGCGCGGTGACCGGCGCGTCGGGCCACTCCGAGCGCCACTCGCGTCGCCACAGCTCCGGCCAGGCCCCCGCACCCGGCGGATCGAGCACGGTGACCGCCAGCCGGTCCTCCAGCAGCTCGGCGAGCGCCACCCGGTCGGCACCCAGCGGCTCGCGCAGCGCGGCGACCACGACACGGCTGACGTCCCGGACGGTCGTGGCGTCGTCGAGCGCGGCCGTCAGCCACTGGATCCGGGCGACGTCACTGGCGCTGCGGCGCAGCACGGGGGCCGCGCTCACCACGCCCAGCACCCGCTCCGGGGTGCCCTCGGGCCCCTTCAGCACCCGGCAGCTCAGCCGAAGCCAGCACAGCTCACCGGTGGGCCGCCGGATGCGGAACTCCAGCTCACGCCGGCCGGGGGTCTGCGCGGACGGCTCGATGACCGACATCAGCGCGGGGACGTCCTCCGGGACGCTGTACGAGAGCAGGGTGTCGGTCTTGCCGTCGAAACCGCCCTCGGGGATGCCGACGAGTTCGAGCAGCGCCGGGTCCGTCTCGACCAGCCCGGTGCCGGGCGACAGGGCGAAGGACCCGACCCCCAGGGCGCGCAGGGCCGAATCCAGCAGGGGCGAGGGAGCCGACCGGTCCGCCTCGCCCCGCAGCCGCTCGGCGACGGCCTCGGCGTACCGCTCCAGGAACTCCCGCTGCTCGGCCCCGAACCCCTCACCGGGCTCGCCCACCACGACCAGGCATCCCAGCCACCCGCCCGCGGCCCCCAGCGGCAACGCCCCGAGCGGGGCGGAGCCCGCCGTGCCCTCGTCACGCCGGAGCGCCACACTCGCGAGCCACACGGCCCGCCCCTGCCGATACGCCTCGGCGACGGCGGGGCATCCGCCCCCGGCCTCACCCGGAGGTGCCGGTGCGGGGGAGGCGCGTGATGCGACAGGCGATGACGGCCCGGGGGCGGCGCCCGTGCCCGTGGCCACCGAGACCGCCACCCGCCCCGGCAGCCGGTACCGCTGCCCGGACTCGGCCCCTGCCGACTCCACCAGCCGGAGCTCCGCACCGTCCTCACCGCGCACGTACACCGCCGCCACCGACACTCCCGCGAACGCCAGCAGCCGCGCCCGCGCGGCCGGTTCCGGAGCGGGACGAGGCGGACCGGTGCCCCCGTTCCCCGGCGCCCGAAGACCGGGGGCCGCGGTCCGGGCATCGCCGTAATGGGGCATGTCCGCATCCACCTCCCGTCCATGCCGCAGCCACCGGCAGGTGGGAGTCCCCGGAACTCAGGCGACGACGACGCGGGCACGGGATCGGCGGCGCGGGGTCGCGCCTCCCATGGCGGATCCACGCCGCTCATGAGCGGCAGGGCACCCTCACAACAGAATCGCACACCTGGATAACAGCGACATATGGGGCGAGCGGACCGGTTGGGTGAGCAGGCCCGGCGGTGCCGATCACACACGCGCGGCGCGTGCCGGGTGTGACTACCCGGCGTCGAGCTGGTGATCGGCCCAGACATAGCTCTCGGGCAGCAGGTCGGTGATGAGGACGGTCCGGACGTGGTCGCCTTCGCCGACGATGACCTTGAGGGCGGGGAAGTAGTCGAGGAGGACCTGACGGCAGCGGCCGCACGGGGGGGCGACCCCTCGTTCGCGGTCGCCCACGGCGACGATCGTGTCCAGCTCGTAGGCGCCCTGGGCGGCTGCCGCGCCGATGAGGACCAGCTCCGCGCACGGTCCCCCGGTGAAGTGGTAGGCGTTGACCGCGGTGATGACCCTGCCGTCCTGGGCGCGGGCCGCAGCGGCCATGGTGTGGCTGTCGCCCCGGCAACGTGTGCGAGCCACGTGCGTGGCGGCCTGGAGGAGTCCGTGGTCGATGGGGTGGGCCTGCGCGGTCATCTTCTCTGCCTTCGTCGGATGTCAGGCGACGTTGGCCCGGGTGACGAGGGCGCGCAAGCGAATATCGCGCATGTCCTCGCTCCGCCGGACGACCCGGCGGTGAGGCCTCCTGCCCTGCTCCCGTGGGCCGGCATGGTCCGTCCCGCCCGGCGCGATGCGGCGCGGGGCGGTGAACGGGCCCCGCAGCGGTTCAGCCCGGAGGTGCCGGCCGGAGCACAGGCGCATCGGCGCAGTCGGCCGCGGCCCAGTCGCCGAACCGGGTGTCCTTCTTCACGGTCAGGGCGGGGAGAGGCTGTCGGCCACGATCGCTTCGGCGGCCTCCGCGCGGGCCGACGGGCCCGGTGATCACGACTTGGTACTCACCGGGCCCGCCCCATCCGACCCCTCAGCCCACCCGGCAGGGCAAGCTGCTCGTACTGTCACCGCCGGGTCCGGAGGCGACGTACCCGAAGGTCGCACTCTTGCCCGGGGCCAGGGAGCCGTTCCAGGCGGTGTTGTGGACCATCACCGCCTGGCCGTTGTAGGTCGCGCTGCCGCTCCACAGGCTCTCGACCTTCTGGCCCGCCGGGAGCCTCCAGTCGACCATCCAGCCGAGCATCGGGACCGTGCCGGTGTTGGTGACGGTCACCTCGGACTGGTAGCCGCCGTTCCAGGTGCCCGTGGTCTTGCGGGTGGCCGTGCAGGTGCCGGGCACCGGCTCGGTCGGGGTGCCCGGCTGCTTGATGCCGGTCACCTCGCCGTTGCCGCCGTCGAAGACGACGTCGGAGCAGGAGTAGAAGGTCTCCTGGCTGTCGGAGCGCTGCCAGACCATGTAGATGATGTGGCGGCCCGACTTGTTGTCGGGGAGCTTGCCCTTCCAGGAGTAGTTGGCCTCGACCGTGCCCGGGGAGCCGTTCAGCGGCGGGTGGTCGACCGAGAGGAAGGGCTGGGCCTCCATGTCGTTCCAGGTGAGCGTCTTCGTCGGGTCGAAGCCGTCCTTGGTGATGTAGACGTGGAACCAGCCCGGGTGCGCCGCCCAGGCGTTGTACGAGAAGTCGACCGTCGCGCCCGAGGTGAGGTGGGTGAGCGGCCAGTCCTTGCTGGGCGTGTTGAACCCGGCGAAGTTGGTGTTGCCGCCGCTGCACAGCTCGCCGTCCGGCACGAAGCCCTTGGTGCGGCCTGCGCCGTCGGAGCGCAGCACCGAGAACCAGTTGTAGAACGGCGTGGTGCCGCTGACCTGCTGCGCACCCCGGCACGCGGGGTTCACCGGCTTGATCTCACCGGTGTCGGTCAGCCCGTCCTGCCAGCACAGGAACGTGCGGCTGCCGGGCTTCATGGGTGTGCCGTGCGCCTCCGCCTCGCCCCCGGCCGTCATGACCAGGCCGATGGCCGGGACGGTGACGAGGAGGGAGAGCAGCACGAGGAAGAGGGCTCTGGCCCGGGCGGGGAGTGATAAGCGGGACATGGTGGATCCTCCCGGCTTGCTTGTCAGGATCATGACAGCACCGTCTGTTCGTGGGGGTACGGACCTGCGGATGTGCGTACGCCGGTGCGCGGGGTGGGAGCCACTCAAGGGCGGGTTCCGGTCCACCGATATGGGAGCGCTCCCACCCCGCCTGTTGCGGAAGTTAGCGTCAAGTGGTCCAGATGTAAACGGCCCCCGCGCAAGCGCGTTGACGCGAGCCCCGTGCCGCTGGGCGGTGCGGCGGCCGGAACGGCGGGAGTGGCCGTTCGGGTGACGGACGGCGCGCGCTTCCGTCGTGCTGCTCGCAGACTGCGGATAAGCGCCCGGACATCGGAGAGCAGGAGGCGGTCATGACATGCATGCCGACTGAGGACGTCGAGTTCCACGAGGCGATCAGGGAGGTCTTCCGCAGGTACCCCGAGGCGCAGGGCAAGTACGCCTTGTCCAGCCTCGCGCTGGAGAACGAGATGAAGATCGACTTCAGTGAGAAGGTCGGGGTCTCGCGGGTCGAAGGCGACAGGATCGTCACCGAGTTCAGGGACCGGAAGTCGGTGGTCAGGATGCAGCTGTGCCTGAAATGGAACTTCGACTACTCCGAATGCCTTCACTGGATCGAGGCGCCGGAGTAGGCCGGAGCGACGAGGCCTCAGCCTCCCTGCCCGGCCCGCGAGGTCGCCGCACAGCGGAAGTTGACTCGGCTTTCCCTTTGCGGTTGGCTGCGGGGCCCACCATCAAGATCCGGGGGATCCTTTGAACCGCACCATCCGCGCAGCCGTCTGCTCCGTCGCAGTCACCGGTCTCGCGTTCGGCCTCAGCTCCTGCTCCGAGGCGGTCGACCAGGTCGACAAGGCCGTGGACGAGACCTACGAGGTCACCTACGAGGTCACGGGCAAGAACATCGACTCGATCGAATTCCACGGCGGCGGCGGCAAGGCCATGGAGCCGAAGGTCGAGTCGGTGTCCAAGCCCGGGCTGCCGTGGAAGAAGACGGTCACGCTGCGCGGCATCATGCCCGCGGCGGTGATGCCGGTCGCCGCGGACCCCGAGGGTTCCCAGCTCACCTGCAAGATCATCCACAAGGGCAAGGTGCTTGAGGAGCAGAGCGCCGACGGCCTGGTGGCCGCGGGTGGCTGCACCGCGGAGTCCCCGATCACGGGCTGAACCCAACAGGACCGACGGGAAGGCGCAGCCTGCGGGCTGCGCCTTCCCTGTGTGCCGGCCGGACCGGTGCCGTCGGTGGCGTCCGCGCCGCCTTCCGGCCGCCTGTGGCCGTCACCGGTGTCGGTCGCCCAACGCCGTCTCCAGCCAGTCCAGTTGACGCCGCACCTGCACCGCGTCACCCCCCTCGTGCCCGTTGAACGGGTATGCGTGGATCTCCTTGCGCGGGTCCGCCCCCGTCAGCTCGGCGTACCGGTTGAAGGCGGCGTACGTCCCGCTCGGCGGGCACACCGTGTCCCGCAGGCCCACCCCGAAATGAGCCGGAGCCTGTGCGCGGCGGGCGAAGGAGACGCCCTCGACGTAGGACAGGGTGCGATACGCGGCGTGTTCGGCGCCCCGGTGGACGGACAGGTACGCGGCGATCTCGCCGTACGGGCCCGCGTCGGTGAGGTCGAGGGCGCGGCGGATGCCGCACAGGAGCGGTGCGGTGACGAGTACGGCCGCGAGGTCCGGGACGAGCCCCGCCACCGCGAGGGCCACCCCTCCGCCCTGGCTGTTGCCGACCGCCACGGTCCGCCCCGGATCGACGCCGGGCAGTTCCCGCACCGCCGCGACCGCCCGCACCGCGTCCGTGATCAGGCGACGGTAGTGGTAGTCCGCGGCGGAGAGCAGCCCGCGTACCACCGGCCCGGGCCCGCCCGGCGCGGCGGCGTGGGGATCGGGCGTGTCACCGCCGCACCCGTACTGGTCGCCCTGGCCGCGGTTGTCCATGAGCAGATGCGCGTACCCGGCGTTGACCCAGGTCAGGCGTTCATGAGGGAGCCCCCGGCCGCGCCCGTACCCGGCGAATTCGACGACGGCCGGCAGCAGTTCGCCGGCCCCGGCAGGCAGGCTGAACCATGCCCGCACCGGGTCGCCCGCGAAACCCCGGAACGTCACGTCCCAGGTCCGCGTCAGCCGCAGTCCCGTCTCCACCGGCCGCACCGACACCAGGGCGTCCGTCTGTCCGGCCTCCTTCAGTGTGCTCGTCCAGAAGGCGGCGAAGTCGGCCGGCTCCTCGATGTCCGGGCGGTGGTGCTCCAGTTCCGTCAGGGGCAGGTCGAACGCGGGCACGGCGGCACCTCGCAGGAGTCGGTGGTCATCCTGAAACTTGCGATGGTCCAAGGGGTGGTCGGCCTGAGGGGTCTACCCAGCATCGACGGTGTTCCAACGCGCCTCAGGCGTCCCGTCCGAGTCCCGCAGCACCCATTGACAGCGCTTTCTGAGGCCCATAGGTTGCCGCGAAGTTACCGGTAGAAGCTCGAAAGTTTCGGTTCCGCGTCCCATGCCCACGGGAGGCCCGAGCAATGAGCACGTCCACCACACCGGCCCCGCCGGGCACCCAGGACCCGCCTCCGGCCCGGGCCGCACCCCGCCGCGGCAGACGGACGCCCGCCCGGACCGGCTGGCGGCGGGCGCTGCGCCGTGACTGGCAGTTGTACTCGCTGGCGATCCTGCCGCTGCTGTTCTTCCTGGTCTTCCGCTATCTGCCGATGATCGGCAACGTGATCGCCTTCCGGCGCTTCGAGCCCGGGGGGTCGATCTTCGGCGAGGAGTGGGTGGGGCTGCGGTATGTGCAGATGTTCCTCAACGACCCCACCTTCTGGCAGGTGTTCCGCAACACCCTGTGGATCGGCGGGCTCACGCTGGTGTTCTGCTTCCCGGTCCCGATCGTGCTGGCGCTGCTGCTGAACGAGGTGCGCCGGCGCTCCCTGAAGCGGTTCGTGCAGTCGGTGTCGTACCTGCCGCACTTCCTGTCGATCGTGATCGTCGCGGGCATCACCCTGCAGATGCTGGCCAGCGACGGCCCCGTCAACCACGTCCTCGGCTGGTTCGGCCACGAGCCGGTCCGCTTCATCCAGGAACCCGAGTGGTTCCGCACGATCTACGTCGGCTCGGAGATCTGGCAGACCGCCGGCTGGGGCACGATCCTCTACCTCGCCGCGCTCACCACGATCGACGAGGACCTGTACGAGGCGGCGCGGATCGACGGCGCCAACCGCTGGCAGCAGATATGGCACGTCACCCTGCCCGGTATCCGGCCCACCATGGTCACGCTGCTGATCCTCAACATCGGCACGTTCATGGCGGTCGGCTTCGAGAAGGTCCTGCTGCTGTACAACCCGCTGACGTATCCGACCGCCGACGTGATCTCGACGTACGTCTACCGGGCCGGTGTGGAGTCCAACAGCTTCAGCTACGCAGCCGCCATCGGACTGTTCGAGGCGGTCATCGGCCTGGTCCTCATCACGTCCGCCAACCAGCTCTCGCGTCGCACGGTGGGGACGAGCCTGTGGTGAAGCCGAGCCGTTCCTACCGGGTGTTCCAGGGCGTCAACGGGGTGGTCCTCACCCTCGTCGTGCTGGTGACCCTGTATCCCTTCGCCAACATCCTCGCGCGCTCCTTCAGCGGGGAGCGGCAGATCCGGGCCGGTGAAGTGACCCTGCTGCCCAAGGGGTTCAACCTCACCACGTACGAGATCGTGTTCCAGGACTCGATGTTCTGGCGGAACTACGGCAACACCGTGCTGTACACGGTCGTGGCGACGGCCGTGGCCATGGTCCTGACGACGTGCTACGCCTACGTGCTGTCGAAGAAGCACCTCAAGGGCCGTGGCGTGCTCGTCGGCATCGCCGTGTTCACGATGTTCTTCACCGGCGGCCTGATCCCGAACTACATCCTGGTCACCAGCCTCGGCCTGAAGAACAGCGTCTGGGCGATCGCCCTGCCGAACGCGATCAGTGTCTTCAACCTGCTGGTGATGAAGGCCTTCTTCGAGAACCTGCCGACGGAACTGGAGGAGGCCGCGCAGATCGACGGCCTGAGCACGTACGGCGTTCTGCTCAGGATCGTCCTGCCGCTGTCCAAGGCGGTCGTGGCGACGATGGTGCTCTTCTACTCGGTGTCCTTCTGGAACTCCTGGTTCAGTGCGTTCCTCTACATGGACCGGACCGATCTGATGCCGGTCACCGTCTACCTGCGCAACCTCATCCAGGGAGCCACGGGCGGCGGCAACGCGGGGGCGGGCACCGAGCAGCTCAGCCAGGTCGGCGCGAACATCCAGGCCGTGACCATCGTGCTCACCGCCCTGCCGATCCTCTGCGTGTACCCGTTCGTCCAGCGCTACTTCGTCTCGGGCGTGATGCTCGGCGCCGTCAAGGGCTGACGCCGCGGCCTCCTCGCCCCGCCTACGGAACAAAGGAGTCTCCGTGCAGAACGCAGGACAGCTCTCGCGGCGCCAGATCCTCGCCGCCGCCGGGTTCATCGGCCTCGCCACGGTCACCGGCTGCGGCAGCGGGGACGACGGCGGGGACGGCAAGGACCTGTCGAAGAAGCAGGACGGCGCCATGAAGAACTACCGGGCGGGACAGCAGTTCAAGGCCGCCGAGCCGCTGTCCTTCTCGGTGCTGCACAACAACAACCCGGTCTACCCCATGAAGGACGGCTGGCTGTTCTGGAAGGAGCTCACCGAGCGCACCGGCGTGACCCTCAAGCCGGTGGACGTCCCGCTCGCCGATTACGAGAAGAAGCGCAGCGTCCTCATCGGGGCCGGGGACGCCCCGTTCCTCATCCCGAAGACGTACCACCCCTCCGAGGTCGCCTTCGTCTCCTCGGGTGCCGTCCTGCCGGTCAGCGACTACGTCAAGCTGATGCCCAACTTCCGCGACAAGGTGCGCAAGTGGAAGCTGGAGCCCGAGCTCGACTCCATCCGCCAGTCCGACGGCAAGTACTACCTGCTGCCCGGCCTGCACGAGAAGGCCAAGGCCGGCTACTCGCTGTCCTTCCGTACGGACGTCCTGGACAAGCACGGCCTCACCCTGCCCACCACCTGGGACGAGGTGCACGACGTCCTCAAGGCGCTCAAGGAGGAGTACCCGGACAAGTACCCCTTCTCCGACCGCTGGAGCACCAACACCCCGTTTCCCTGCGGCGCCCTGTTCAGCTACCTCGGACAGGCCTTCGGCGTCAGGGCGGGCTGGACGTACGACAACATCAGCTTCGACCACAAGGCGCAGCAGTACGTCTTCACCGGCGCGCAGGACGGCTACCGCCAGATGGTCGAGTACCTGCGCCAACTCGTCGCCGAGAAGCTCATGGACCCCGAGAGCTTCAGCCAGACCGACGACCAGGCGGTGCAGAAGCTGCTCGCCGAGAAGTGCTACGCGATGAGCGCCAACCCCCAGGAGCTGGTGCAGAACTACCGCTACAACCTTCAGAAGCAGGTCCGGGGCGCGAAGATCGAGATGGTCCCGGTGCCGCTCGGACCGGCCGGGCCCGTGGTGCTGGGCGGCAGTCGCCTGGAGAACGGCGTGATGATCTCCAGCAAGGCGCTGAAGAGCGACAGCTTCGTCGCCATGATGCAGTTCGTGGACTGGCTCTGGTACTCGGACGAGGGCCAGCGACTGGCCCGCTGGGGCGTCGAGGGCGTCACCTACACCCGCTCCGGAAGCCGGTACCGGCCGAAGCCCGGCATCAGCCTCATGGGCTCCGACCCGGACGCCCCGAAGGACATGCAGAAGGACTACGGCTTCTACAACGGCGTCTTCGCCTACGGCGGCAGCTGGGAACTCGTCTCCTCGATGTTCGGCCCGGACGAGAAGAGGTTCCAGGCCGCCATGGCCCGGCGCGAGCAACTGCCCATCGACCCCGCCCACCCGCTCCAGTCGTTCGAGCAGGAACAGGCGACCCTCTGGGACACCCCGCTCAAGGACACCGTCATCCAGAACACCCTCCGGTTCGTCCTCGGCAAGCGCCCGCTGTCCCAGTGGGACGCCTACCTCGCCGAGCTGAAGTCGAAGAACATGCAGCAGCTCGTCGACCTGCACAACAAGGCGTACGAGCGCTTCAGGAAGGAGAACGGGTGATCGGCGTCCCCGGCGCCCCCTGCCGGAAGGCCGCGGCATGAGCACCGTACGCGCCCTCGACTTCGGCACAGGGCCCCTCTCCCGCGCATCCGCCCTCGTCCACACCCTGCTGACGGTCGAGGCGCTGCTCCTCCTCACCGCCTCCCCGGGCCTGGCCGCGCTGCTGCTGCTCGACCCCGACCCCGCGAACCTCCCCCTCGCGGCCCCGTGCCTGCTCCCCCTCGGGCCCGCCCTGTCCGCGGCGCTCTACGCCCTCCACCACCGCAGCTCCGACCTCACCGAACTGCACCCGGCCCGCGCCTACCTGCGCGGGCTGCGGCTCAACGCCGTACCGGCACTGAAACTCTGGACCCCCCTGCTGGTCTGGCTGACGGTCATCGCCTTCACCCTCACGCACTTCTCCGCCACCGGCCTGCCCCGCTGGTGGGCCCTGCTCCTCGCGGCGACCGGCACCGGCTGTCTCCTCTGGGGCGCGCACGCCCTCGTCCTCACCTCGCTCTTCGCCTTCCGCGCCCGCGACACCGCCCGCCTCGCCGCCTACTTCCTGTTCCGGCACGGCCGCGTCACCCTCGCCGTCGCCTCCCTGCTGGTCCTGACGGCCGCGTCGGCAAGTCTGCTGACCGAGGCCGTGGCCGCCCTGCTCGCCGCCCCGCTGCTGCTGTCCCTGCTGCACGGCAGCCGCCCGGTGATCGCCGAGACGCGGAAGGACTTCACCGCATGACGTACGAGATCCGCTACGGCGGCGACCAGCCCTCATGGGCATTCGCGAGGCCTGGTACGTCGCCACCGCCGCCCGCGTCACCCCCGACGGCACCCGCCTGCTCTTCCTCCTCGACCACGCCCCCGAACCGGCCCGCGACGGACCCGCTCACCGGCGAACGGCCGGACCGGGGGCAACCCCTGGTCCTCGATCCCCGGGGCGCGGCGGCCCTTCAGTGGATCCGCCGCCCCCGCCCGTCCGGCACCCCGGACTTGCGGAAGAAGTAGCTGTTGACCTGGTCGCGCCACTCGCGGGCGCCGCGGAGCTGCTCCTCGTAGCGCTCCGTCACCCGCGCATGGCGCGCCGGGTCGACCAGCCCGGCCAGGGACGCC
This sequence comes from Streptomyces sp. SID5643, assembly GCF_009872555.1. Lineage (NCBI taxonomy): Bacteria > Bacillati > Actinomycetota > Actinomycetes > Kitasatosporales > Streptomycetaceae > Streptomyces > Streptomyces sp. SID5643. Next base: position 9,658 of record NZ_WWIC01000295.1, on the reverse strand, counting down.
CACACCGACCGGGCCTCCTCGACCTCCTCGACACCCTCGAAGTGCGTGTCGTAGATGTGCTGGATCACGGTCTTCCCGCTCGTCAGCACATGCCCGTACGGCACGTGGTGGAAGAACAGCAGCAGCTCGTCCGGGCAGGTGTCCGGCGATGCGTAGAGTCCGGCCCACGGCTCGCCGTACTGCCCGGCGAAGCCCGTACCGCTCTGCACACTGCGGTCGACGCCGATCCCGTCCCGGTCGGCGAAGTGGTAGGTGCCCCACGGGCTGTACTCGTAGCCGTCCACACTCGGCCCGTAGTGGTGCCCCGGCTGCACCATGAAGCCCACGCCGAGGGGAGCGGTGTACTTCTCGTACGTCCGCCAGGAGCCGTCGAGCACGGCGTGCAGCCCGTCCGCCAACTGCGGGGGTGCGTCCGGGAAGCTGAGCCCGATCCACTCGTCGAGCACCGCGCGCGGCTCGGCGTCCGGCCGCCAGGCCAGCCGCCCGAAGGTGTACAGGTTGGCCTGCGCCAGCGGATGCCCCGTCCAGAACGGGTCGTCCCCGGCGTTCGACACAGCGACGAGCCCGCCCCGGGCCAACTCGCCGACCCGCCGGCCGTGTTCGGGCCGGAACCGCAGGACCTCACTCCACATCGGTCCCAGCCAGCACACATGCCGCTGCTGCCCGGTGTACTCCTGGGTGGCCTGCAACTCCACCGCAAGCCCGGTCCGCGGCATCGCACCGATCAGCGGCGAGACCGGCTCACGCACCTGGAAGTCCATCGGTCCGTGCTTCACCTGGAGCACGGCGTTGGCGGCGAACTCCCCGTCCAGCGGCACGAAATGGTCGTACGCGGCCCGCGCCCGGTCGGTCGTGCGGTCCCGCCAGTCCTGGCGGTGGTCGTAGACGAACGCCCGCCAGTGCACCGTGCCGCCGAACGGCTCCAGCGCCGCCGCCAGCAGGTTCGCCCCCTCGGCGTGACTGCGGCCGTACGCGAACGGCCCCGGCTGCCCCTCCGAGTCCGCCTTCACCACGTACCCGCCGAAGTCGGGTATCGCCTCGTACACCCGCCGCGTCGCCCCGGCCCACCAGTCGCGCACCGCCCCGTCCAGCGGATCGGAGGTGGGCAGCCCGCCCAGCGTGACCGGTGCGGCGAAGGAGACCGACAGGTGGGTGCGGATGCCGTAGGGCCGCAACGCCGCGGCGATGTCGGCCACTTCACCGATCCGGTCGGTCAGCAGGCGCGCCTCGGCCGCGTGCACGTTGACGTTGTTGACGGCGACGGCGTTGATCCCGCACGCCGCGAGCAGCCGTCCGTAGGCCCGCACCCGCTCCAGGTCGCCGCGCGCCCGCCCGTCGTCCCAGAACAGCGAACCGCCGGCGTACCCGCGTTCCACCTGGCCCATGACCGGGTGCACGGCCACGTTGTCCCAGTGGTCGAGCATCCGCAGGGCCAGTGCGGGACGGTGGGTCTCCCTCGCGCGTTCGCCGGTGAAGGCCGCCTCCCCGAGGCGTACGACATGGAACAGCCCGTACAGCAGTCCGCGTCCGCCGGAGGCGGTGACGGTCGTCGTGCCGCCCTCCCGCGCGCAGGTGAACCCCTCCTCGCCGAGGAGCTCCGGACCGTCCGTGCCGAGGCCGAGGACCAGGTCGTACGCGCCGTCCGGTACGGCGTCGCGCCCGACCCGGCCCCCGAACCGCCGGCAGGCCTGAGCCACCTCCCCGTGCACCGTCTCCACCAGCGGACCCGACCCGCGGATCACGGTCCGGCGGCCACCGATCGCCCGGAAGGCGGCAGGCGGCAGCCAGGCCGGGTCGACACCCTCGGGCAGGACGGGCACGGGACGTGGCACGAGACCCCCAACTCAGTTCGTCAGCCCAGCAGTTCGACCTCCGCCAGGGTCGCCTCGCCGTCGAGGACCAGGCGGTACTTCTCGTACGTACCCGGTGACTTCACCGAGAACGCACGGGTCTGCCGGTCCCAGGCGAAGGATTCACCGGAGCGCCGGTCCAGCGTCTGCCAGGTCGTGCCGTCGGAGGATCCCTGGAGCGTCCAGCCGTCCGGTGCCTTCGCCCGGTCCGCCGACGACGTCAGGGTGTACTGGACCGCCTCGGCGCCCTTCCGGACCGGCAGGTCCACGGACGTCACCGCCGCGTCCGTCGCCGACGTGTCGTCGAACAGGGCACCGTCGCCCTCCAGCACGTCCGCGCGGGGCGTCGGCACCTCGTCGTCCCGGGTGATCGACACGGGCGCGGCGTGCGCGCCCGTGCCCCAGGACGACGGCCGCGGACCCATGTCGAACTCCAGGACACCGCCCTTGGCGAGCAGCGCGTGCGGCAGGGAGGTCTTCGACCAGGTCCGGCCGTTGACCTTCACCCCCTGCACGTAGACGTTCCTCGCGCTGTTGCGGGGAGCCTTCACCACCAGCTCACGTCCGTTCTCCAGGTGCACGGTCGCCTTCGTGAACAGGGGCGAGCCGATGGCGTACTCTCCGCTGCCCATCACCAGCGGGTAGAAACCGAGCGCGGAGAACAGGTACCAGGCCGACTGCTCGCCGTTGTCCTCGTCGCCGTGGTAGCCCTGCCCGATCTCGCTGCCGGTGTACAGCCGGGACAGCACCTCGCGGACGTTCTTCTGCGTCTTCCAGGGCTGCCCGGCCGCGTCGTACATGTACAGGGCGTGGTGGGCGACCTGGTTGGAGTGCCCGTACATGCCCATGCGCACGTCCCGCGCCTCGGTCATCTCGTGGATGACACCGCCGTAGGAGCCGACGAACTCGGGCGAGGCCGTCTCGGGGGTGGCCAGGTACGTGTCGAGCTTGTCGGCGAGGCCCTTGCGGCCGCCGTAGAGGTTCGCCAGCCCCCGGCTGTCCTGCGGCGCGGTGAAGGCGTACCCCCAGCCGTTGGTCTCGGTGTAGTCGTGGCCCCACACCCGCGGGTCGTACGTCGCGGACTCCACCCGCCAGTCGCCCTTGGCGTTCCGGCCCTGGAAGAAGCCGGCCTTCGCGTCGAAGAGGTTCACGTAGTCCCGGGCGCGGTCCAGGAAGTACTCCGACTCCTCCTTGTAGCGCCGCTCGCCGGTCTCCTCGTACAGCTTCCGTCCCATGCGGGAGATGCCGTAGTCGTTGAGGTAGCCCTCCAGCGCCCAGGACAGGCCCTCGTGCGTCTCGGTGCTCGTGTAGCCGAGGAAGGGCGAGGTGGCCATGCCCTTGCGGCCGACGCCCGGGTTCGGCGGCACGACCGTCGCGTTCTTCACGGCCGCCTCGTAGGCCGCCTTCGCGTCGAAGTCGACGCCCTTGACGTACGCGTCCGCGAACGCCACGTCCGAGGAGGTGCCCGTCATGAGGTCCGCGTAGCCGGGGGAGGACCAGCGGGAGGTCCAGCCGCCGTCCTTGAACTGCTGCACGAACCCGTCGGCCAGCTCACCCGCCCGCGACGGGGTCAGGAACGCGTACGCGGGCCAGGTCGTCCGGTACGTGTCCCAGAAGCCGTTGTTGACGTACACCTTGCCGTCGACGATCTTCGCGCCGGTGTGTGTCGGGGTGTCCGGCTTCGGCATGGGGGAGAAGGGCGAGGCGTACTGGTACCGGCCCCCGACCTTCTCGAACCCGGAGTTCGGGTACAGGTACAGCCGGTACAGGCTGGAGTACAGCGTCGTCAGCTGGTCGGGCGTCGCCCCCTCGACCTCGACCTTGCCGAGCAGCCGGTCCCACTGCCGCTGGGCGCTCTTCTTCACCGCCTCGAAGGACCTGCCCTCCGGGATCTCCTGGCGCAGGTTGTCCTTGGCCTGGTCGAGGCTGATCAGCGAGGTGGCCAGGCGCAGGGTGACGGTCCGGTCGTCCGTCCTGAAGCGCAGATGGCCCTTGACGCCGCTGGAGTCGCCCTCGGTGACCGGCTTGTCGAACTCGCCGTGGACGAACAGCCGGGTCGCCCCGGTCGACAGTCCGGACTTCACGTCGGAGTAGCCGGTGACGACCCCGTTCTCCTTGTCGAGCGTGAGCCCCGCCTGGTCCGTCACGTTGTCGAAGAGGACGCTCGCGTCGTCGCCGGGGTAGGTGAAGCGCAGCGCCGCCGCGTGGTCGGTCGGCGCCATCTCGGCCTTCAGCCCGTTCTCGAACCGCACCCCGTAGTAGTACGGCCGCGCCGTCTCGTTCTCGTGCCGGAAGGCCAGCTCCCGAGCCTCCCGGCCGAGGTCCGGAGTGCCGGAGGCGACGGACGGCATCACTTGGAAGGTCTGCCGGTCGCCCATCCAGGGACTGGGCTCATGACTCGCGCTGAACGCCTGGATCGTCGGCAGGTTGTCGCGATTGTTGGCCCGCGCGTAGTCGTACAGCCAGCTCAGCGAGCCCGCGTTGGTCACCGGCGTCCAGAAGTTGAAGCCGTGCGGCACCGCCGTCGCCGGGAAGTTGTTGCCGCGTGAGAAGCCGCCGCTGGAGTTGGTGCCCCGGGTCGTCACCGCGTAGTCCGACAGATGCGCCTTCGGCCGCTCGGGGGCGACGGATTCGATCGTCACGTCGTCCAGCCAGCCCCGGAATTTCGCCGGGCCCTTGGGGGAGTCGTACGCCACCAGGATCCGGTCCACGGTCTTCCCGGCCGCGACCGACCCGATCCGCGAGGCCACGTTGTTCCACTGGTTGACGTAGAGGATCTTCGCCGCGCCCTGCCCCTGCGGGGTCAGCGGGAAGCCGTGCTGGTCGGTGGCGCGCAGATCGCTCAGGTGGGTGCCGTCGGTGAAGGCGAGGTCGACGGAGACGTGCGTGGCGTCGTAGTCGAGGTCGCCGTCCGCCATCGAGGGGAAGATCCGGTAGGCCAGCCGCGTGTTCCGGCCGACGGCCACGTTCACGTCGAAGACCTTGTTGTACGAGTACGCCCGCCCCTCGGCGGTGTGCCGGCCGGCGTAGCGCAGCGCCCGCTTGCCCGTGAACCCGGCGCCGGCCTTGGCGGTCGGTGAGCCGCTCGGGCCGCGGTCGACCAGGGAGAGCATGTCCTGCGGGACCGGCCCTTCGCCGCCGCCCGTGGACAGCTGGAGGTCGGCGAGCTGGAGGATGCCGCCGCCGTTGTTCCCGGTGACGTCCAGCCGGAAGTGCCGATACTCGCCGGGTTCGGCGAGGTCGTACGTTTTCGTCTGGAACCGCTCCGAGAAGGATTCGCCCGAGCGGGTGTCGAGAGTCTTCCAGTCCTTGCCGTCGGCGGAGCCCTTCAGGGTCCAGTCCTTGGGGTCGCGCTCGTTGTGGTCGTTGGCCGACGTCAGTGCGTAACGCGCCAGTCCGACTGGTTCGTCCAGGTCGAACTCGGCCCAGCCGGTGGGCTCGAAGGTGAGCCACTTGGTGCTCGGTTCGCCGTCGACGAGGTTCTCCTTCACCTCGCCGCCGCCCGTGTTCTCGGCACTGGCCCGGACATCGGTGACCTGGTCGGTCACGTTGCCCGGTATGCCGCTGCTGTAGCCGCCGTCCACGCCCGAGGCGCGCTTGCCCCCGTCGGGGCCGGCGTCGACGGTGTTCGACCAGTCCGGAACAGGGTCGTCCGCCTCGAACGAGGACGCGAACCCCCGATCGGGTGCATCGGGGGCCTGCGGCAGTGCGACCGCAACGCCCTGCGAACTCAGGGCCAAAGCGAAGGCGGTCGCCGACACGACCGCCGAACCCCATCTGTGCCGAGCTTTCCGCTGCATCAACGGGTACCCTCCCTGCGCAGTGGACAACGTTGTCACGATCAATGCGCAAGGACCAGTAGTTGCCCAAGTGGCGGGGAGTGTCAAGGGTGTTGCCTGTGGCATTCCGGCGCGGTGACCGGGATATTTCCGGCGGAGCACCCACAGGTCACTCATACTTCCGCGAGGTCTCAACTCGGATAAGACCCACGGCCAACCTTGTGTTCGATCTTGATCCGTCGGCGGGAAGTGGACTATACCTGTCGGCGATTCACACGATCCGCACGTCACCATCACGCACGTCACCATCACGTCACCACCCGCACTTTCCTGCACGACCCAGCTTGACCCGATCGCGGTGCCGGGAGGATCCGGTTCACCGCCTGAGTCCTGGAGAAGGCGAGGACTTGAGCATGGGATCCACTTCCGCCGAGAACCACGGCACCGAGGGTGTCGGCCGCCGTGATCTGATCAAACGGTCCGCCGCGCTCGGGCTGATCTCCGTCCCCACCATGAGCTTCCTGTCCGCCTGCGCCAGCAGCGGCGGCGACGGCAGCGGGGACAAGGCCAAGGCCGGCAAGAAGACCGCGAAGAACCCGCTCGCCGTCAACGACACGGCCGGTATGGAATTCGTCCTGTTCGACGGCGGCTTCGGCAAGGAGTACGCCGAGGACGCCGTGAAGATCTACGAGAAGAACTTCCCCAAGGCGACGGTGAAGTTCTCCGCCACCCAGAAGATCCAGTCCACCCTCCAGCCCCGCTTCAACCAGGGCACGCCGCCGGACCTCATCGACAACTCGGGCGCCGAGCAGATGGACATGGGCGTCCTGGTCGGCAAGAACCAGCTCACCGACCTCACCCCGCTCCTCGACGCGCCCTCCTACGACGACCCGGCCAAGAAGGTCCGCGACACGCTGCGCCCCGGCATCGTGGAGATGGGCCAGTTCGACGGCGAGAAGGTCTGGATCCTCTACTACGCCTACACGGTCTACGGCGTCTGGTACTCGCAGAAGGCCCTGGACTCGCTCGACGAGCAGTACCCCGAGACCTGGGACCAGATGCTCGCCGTCTGCGCGAAGGCCAAGAAGAAGGGCATGGCGGGCTGGACGTACGCGGGCAAATACCCGTACTACCTGCCCTTCTCGCTCTACCCGATGATCGGCAAGGTCGGCGGCCGTGAGGTCCTCGACGCCATCGACAACCTGGAGCCGAACGCCTGGAAGCACCCGGCCGTCAAGGCCTGCTTCGAGGCGTACTACGAGCTCTACAAGAAGGGTTACGTCCTCAAGGGCACGCCGGGGCTGGACCACATCCAGTCACAGACCGCGTGGGCCGAGGGCAAGGCGCTGTTCATCCCGAACGGCTCCTGGGTGGAGAACGAGTCGGCCAACGTCATCCCCGAGGACTTCAACCTGGCCGTTTCCGCGCCCACCGGCCTCGATGCGTCCGACAAGATGCCCTTCGGCACCATCTGGGCCTCCGGCGGAGAGCCCTTCATCGTCCCGGCCAAGGCGAAGAACGCCGCCGGAGGCATGGAGCAGCTGCGCATCATGCTCAGCGAGGCTTCCTCGAAGAACTTCACCAGCAAGGTGAAGTCACTGACCGCCTACAACGGCGGCACCGACGGCATCGCCCTCACCCCCGGTCTGAAATCCGGCGTCGCGGCCCTGGACAAGGCCGGTGAGAACGTGGTGAATCCCCGTATGCAGGACTGGTACGTGCAGTTGCAGAAGGAGAAGATCGGCGTCTCCGGGCTGGGCGAGATGATGGCCGGCCGTCTGACCCCGGCCGAGGCCATCAAGAAAATCCAGGCCTTCGCCGACGAGACCGCCAAGGACGATTCCATCAAGCACTACAAGCACCAGTAACGGCACCGGAAAACCAAATTCCGCACACGGCACCGGAGTGGCGATGCAGCACGGCAAGTACCGGTTCATCGTGGGGTTCCTTGCGTTGCCCCTGGGACTGTACGCGCTCTTCGTGGTCTGGCCGTTCATCCAGTCCATCTATTACTCGTTCACGGACTGGACGGGCCTGAGCCCCGAATTCACGATGGTCGGTTTCGACAACTACAGCCGGATGCTCGACGACGACATCTTCTGGAAGTCGTTGCAGCACAGCCTGCTGTTCGCCCTCCTGCTGCCGGTGGTGACGATCGGTCTCGCGCTGTTCTTCGCCTTCATGATCAATGTGGGTGGCAGAAAGAGAAGGAACGGCCCGGTGATCACCGGTGTCCGCGGCTCCTCCTTCTACAAGATCGTCTACTTCTTCCCGCAGGTCCTCTCGATCGCCATCGTCGCGCTGCTGTTCGCGTTCGCGTACAACCCGGACAGCGGCGCGCTCAACTCGCTGCTGCGCGGCATCGGCCTGGACGACGTCCAGCCCCTGTGGCTGGGCGACCCGGATCTGGCCCTCTGGGCGGTGATGGCGGTCCTCGTCTGGTCGACGGTCGGCTTCTTCGTCGTCCTCTTCTCCGCGGGCATGGCCTCGATCCCGGCGGAGATGTACGAGGCCGCGCTCCTGGACGGCGCGAACCGCGTCACCACGTTCTTCCGGGTCACCCTGCCCCTCCTCTGGGACACGGTGCAGTCCGGCTGGGTCTACATGGGCATCCTCGCCCTGGGCGCCGAGTCGTTCGCGGTCGTGCAGATCATGACGACCGGGCCGGGCGGTCCCGACTACTCGACCACCGTCATGGTCCTGTACGTGTACCAGAAGGCGTTCCGTGACGGGCAGGCCGCCTACGCCACCACCATCGGTGTCGCCCTGCTCGTCGTCACGCTGGCCTTCGCCGCCGTGGTGATGCGGCTGGGCCGTCGCGAGCGGCTGGAGTACTGATGAAGACGACCGAAACCCCCGCTCCGCTCCCGGCCGAGTCCGGCGCACCCCTGGCCAAGGAGGATCTCCCGCCGGCCCTGCCGCCCAAGGAGAAGAAAGAGGGCACGGTCCTCAACGTCTTCTCCCACGGGGTCCTGGTCATCTGGGCGTTCATGGTGGTCATGCCGCTGCTCTGGGCGGTCATGACGTCCTTCAAGGACGACCGCTCGATCTTCAGCTCCCCCTGGTCGCTCCCGGACTCCCTGCACTTCGACAACTGGTCGCGGGCGTGGACCCAGGCCAACATGAGCGACTACTTCCTCAACACCGTGCTCGTGGTGGGCGGCTCACTCATCGGCACGCTGGTCCTCGGTTCCATGGCGGCCTACGTCCTGGCCCGCTTCGACTTCCCGGGGAACCGGTTCATCTACTACCTGTTCATCGGCGGCATGAGCTTCCCGATCATGCTCGCGCTGGTCCCGCTGTTCTACGTCGTGAACAACATGGGCCTGCTGAACACCATCCACGGCCTGATCCTCGTCTACATCGCCTACTCCCTGCCGTTCACGGTCTTCTTCCTGACGGCGTTCTTCCGCACGCTGCCGACGTCGATCGCCGAGGCGGCGTTCGTCGACGGGGCCTCCCACAGCCGCACGTTCTTCCAGATCATGCTCCCCATGGCGAAGCCCGGCCTGATCAGCGTCGGCATCTTCAACTTCCTCGGGCAGTGGAACCAGTACATGCTGCCGACGGTCCTGAACACCGACCCCGACAAGCGCGTCCTCACCCAGGGCCTGGTCCAGCTGGCGGTCAGCCAGGGCTACAAGGGCGACTGGTCGGGCCTCTTCGCGGGCCTCGTCATGGCGATGCTGCCGGTGCTGGCGGCGTACATCATCTTCCAGCGGCAGGTGGTGCAGGGGCTTACTGCGGGGGCGCTGAAGTAGGAGCCGGGGGTTCACACGCCGGCGTTCCCGGACGCTCGGCGTTGCCGCTGAGCGCGGGTGGGTCCGCGACCCGGCGCGACGGGGGGCGCTGCGCCCACCCGCGCCACCCTCAGCGGCACGCATGCCCGCGGCTGGGCAGAGCGCGCCCGCACCCGCGTACGGCGAGCAGGGGACGTGTCGGGGGGTGCCCGCCCGCAGCGGTTGGCGCGTCAACGAACAGTCAGTCGGCACGCAAGCCCATCGCGCCGTTCCGAGGACGGACACCCCC